>CAYQBZ010000628.1:0-1517 GCA_964415855.1 uncultured Rikenellaceae bacterium | reverse complement strand
TGGTCTTTATGCCACTTCACCCGGGCGGGTACTGCTAAGCGTCCTGATTTTCTGGTTTGTCTTTGGTTTTCTGTATTATCTTATCGAGATAACGGGTTTCGGACTTACTATATCTTCTGTGGGGAACCCTGATAGCCTGTCAGTATTCATACAATCCTTCTATCATTCGGGCATCACATTCTTTACAATCGGTTACGGGGATGTGTATCCCCAGGGGCTTAGCAGGATTCTTTCTGTTGTGGAAGGTTTTATCGGCGTTTTCATGATGTCATACTTCACAGTGGCTTTTGTACGCAAAGTACTCAGGTAATACTATTTTTCCATTTCTCTTTGAAGAGCAGCCATCCTGATAGCTGTAACGGCAGCCTCATCACCTTTGTTGCCATGCCTGCCGCCGGATCTGTCAGCAGCCTGTTCCATGTTGTGTGTGGTAAGTACACCGAAGATAAAAGGAATATTATACTCGAGGTTGAGCCGGGTTATACCCTGTGTAACGCTCTGGCAGATATATGTGAAGTGCGGCGTCTCGCCCCGGATAACGCAGCCCAGACATATTATTGCATCGTGATCGTCGTATTCCGCAAGGAACTGGGCGCCAAGGGTGAGCTCAAAACTTCCGGGAACATGTCTGACGATGATATTCTTTTCATTTGCCCCGTGCTTCTGAAGAGTCTTTATAGCACCATCCAGTAATGACCATGTAATTTCCCTGTTCCAGTCTGAAACAACAATGCCAAACCTCATTTTGCCGGCATCGGGAACACTTTCAGGATCATAAGACGACAGATTGATTGTACCCATGGTAAGATTATTAAAAACGCATCAGCATCATTCTAATAATGAGCATGATGCGTATATGATTAACTTACTCTACCTTAATTTCCGTATTACCTGATGAGAACCTTTACCCTGGCAATATATTTTTCGATGCTTGTTCCTTCTGAACTCTCAGGATATTCATTCTCAATTCTTTCGTATATACCAAGAGCATCCTGATACTTATTTTCAAGCTCGTATATTTCGGCAGCTTTCATAAGGAACAAAGGAGTACTGAAGGAATTGTCACCATAGTCAGCAGCTTCCAGGTACAGGGAAACTCCTTTCTCAAGATCGCCAAGCTCCACATAGGCGTCGCCGGTTGCTCCGATAGCCAACGATCCGATCACCTGATCTTTTTTCGAATATTTATTGAGATATTCAATGGCTGACTCAAAATCACCAAGATGAAGATAGCATATCCCTGCACTGTATAAAGCCTGGTTCCCGGTACTGGTAAGCTTATAATCCTTTGCAATGTCGAGGAAGCCCAGGTAGTTGCCATCACCATTTAACGCCAGGTTAAGAGAGTCCATCTCGAGATACCTCTCTGCCTGGTAGATCTGCGACTGGGCCTCGTCATTTCTTTTATTAAGGTACAATTTTCCAAGCCAACCCAGTCCTACAAGTATAATTATCACTCCCAATCCAATTAATAAGGACTGGTAATTCTCCTCCAGAAACTGTTCCGTTTTGGTCAG
>CAYQBZ010000627.1:0-1522 GCA_964415855.1 uncultured Rikenellaceae bacterium | reverse complement strand
GCCCTGATGAGCTCTGACCAGACTCTGAAACATATGCTTGATGAGGTATATGAAATGGCTATGAGAAAACATAACAGGAATAAGAAACTGCCAGATGGAGAGAAGCTGGCTGAGATTCAAAGGATCAGGCTTGGTACCAGGATGCTGGCCTATCTGCCTCAGAGAGTGACCAAAGAGTTAACGAAGATACTGGGTGATTTTAAAGCGAAAGCCACAAAAATCAATATATCGCAGTTCATAATTCAGACCCATTTTGAATCACCCATGGAGATAACGCCGGAAGTACGGCTGGCCATACAGAAGCTTATCAGCGCCGGGTGGCTGATAACAAACCAGCTGGTCTTTACAACAGCCGCATCCAGGAGGGGACATACTGCTAAGCTGCGACAGGTGCTGAATGATGTAGGGATACTGCCATATTACACATTTACTGTCAAAGGCTACATGGAGAACAACTTCAATTTTGCTCCCAATGCAAGAGTGGTACAGGAACAGCTTGAAGAGAAGATTATTGGTAAAATTGAGAGCGAGCACTACCAGACGATCCGTCAATTTCCGGATAATGCCGAAAGTATTGTTGAGAATATTGAAGCTCTGCGACGTTTCGCCAGCTTGCCTTTCCTGGCTACTGACAGGAACGTTCTGAACCTGCCCGGTGTCGGGAAAAGCCTTACCTTTCGTGTTGTCGGCATTACAAGGTATGGAAGAAGGATACTTCAGTTCGACCATGACATAACGAGACATCACAGCCCGATAATCAACAAGCTTGGAAAAATGATTATCATCGAATCAAAATCGATACATGAATATCTCAGGCAACTGGAGGAACTGGGTGAAGAGCCAAAGGAATATGACGGCTTGTTCGGTTACAGTATCGGGCAGACAGAGCCCCGTGTCCCTATTTACGAATATCCGGAATATAACTATACTGTCACAAAGGAACTCAGTAGTATTGAGATTTAATTCCCCGTTTTACATACAGGATTTTGTTCTCAAAAACAAACGACCTGATCGTTTGACATTCGGTGGTTTCTATATCTGATCTATAAAGAATTTGTTAAATTATATTAATTAAACGTGCTGATTGAATGCGAAATGCAATCTTTGTCAGGTTTCTTTCGTTCAATTTTCTATATTGCAAAACTTTAAATTAAAATAGGCGCTTATGAAAACTCACCAGAAAAAAGCATTGTTAAGTTTGTTTCTTATAGCCTCAACATTCCTGCTTTCAAACAGTCAGGAAATTGGATGGCGGGGACCCGGCAGATCGGGGATATATAATGAAAAAGGTCTGATGAAATCATGGCCGGCTTCCGGACCTTCCATGATCTGGGAAGTGACAGGTATAGGTAAAGGATACTCCAGCGCCACGGTAACGGATGATGCCGTTTATATTACAGGTACAAAAGGAGATAAAGATGTTCTGACAGCTTTTACCCAGGATGGAAAGAAAAAATGGGAAGTGCCTTACGGAGGCATTACAAGTAATGTAAACTCTCCCGAGAGCCGCGGTACTCCGATT
>CAYQBZ010000626.1:0-1528 GCA_964415855.1 uncultured Rikenellaceae bacterium | reverse complement strand
GTGCCGGATCGATGACATCCGAATCATTTATGAAGAGGGCCAACAGGAAGAACGAAGCTTTGTCGAAGTCGTCAGAACAGGCAGCTGCAATAGCCGACTGGCTGGGCGGAGCCTCATACCCATTTCAAAAGCTTAATAACGCATGGGATCTTGTTCTCGGAAGCCAGTTCCATGATATACTCCCGGGAACTGCCACCCCGAAGGCATATGAGTATGCATGGAATGATGAGTTCATTGCAATGAACGGTTTCTCTGAGGTATTGAAGAACTCGGTAAGGGCTATCGCACACGGGATGAATACGGAGGTGGAAGGAAGGGCAATAGTAGTATATAATCCAGTAGCTACAGAGAGAGAGGATGTTGTTTCTGTTGATCTGATATATCCGAAACTCCCTTCAAATGTCAAGGTGTTTGATAAAGACAATAAGGAATTACCTTCCCAGATCACTTCATCTTCCGGTAATAAACTGTCAGTTATATTCCTGGCGAAACTCCCTTCAGCCGGATTATCGGTCTTTGATATCCGGGAAACAACAGGTAATCCGGCCACTTCATCGTTGTCGGTTACCAGCCGGACTCTTGAGAACAGTTATTTTAAGGTCAGTCTGGACGAAAACGGTGACATAGCAGCTATCTACGATAAGAAAGCTGCCAGGGAAGTCCTGTCAAAACCTGCAACACTCGATTTCCAGCAGGAACGTCCCAGCCAGTGGCCGGCATGGAACATGGACTGGAACGACCGCAAGAATCCTCCTTTCGATTTTATGAATAAGGATGTAAGGATAGAAATTATTGAGAAGGGCCCGGTCAGGATCGCACTTGCAGTTACAAAGAGCGGACAGAATTCTGAAATAGAACAGATCATAAGTCTTGCTGCCGGGGAGCCCGGTAAAGTTATCAATGTGAGTAATGTGATCGACTGGCAATCAAAGGAGGTGAGCCTCAAAGCAGCCTTTCCTACTACTGTGAATAATGAATTTGCCACCTACAGTCTTAATACGGCGGCAATTAAGAGAACAACAAACAGTGAGATCAAATTTGAAGTGCCCGGACGCCAGTGGATAGATATCACAGACAGGTCGAATACTTACGGGATTTCCATACTGGAGGACTGCAAGTACGGATCCGATAAGCCTGATAACAGCACCTTAAGGCTTACGCTCATGTATACCCCAAAGGCCAATTCTTATGTTTATCAGGGGACACAGGACTGGGGCCTCCACAGGGTAAAATACGGGATATATGCTCATTCAGGCGACTGGGCGTATGCAGAAACACCATGGAAGGGCAACTTCATTAATAATCCTCCTATTGCTTTTGAAACAGGCAAACATCAGGGTGTACTTGGAAGGGAGATCTCATTAATAAAAACCAATACCAGGCAGGTAGATGCTATGGCTTTCAAAAAAGCTGAAGAGAGTGATTATTTCATTATCAGGGTCAATGAGCTCTACGGCAGGGAGGCGAAAGATGTCAGGATAAGTCTGCCAGCAAGGATCGTTGATGCATATGAGGTTAACGGACAGGA
>CAYQBZ010000625.1:0-1536 GCA_964415855.1 uncultured Rikenellaceae bacterium | reverse complement strand
GTAAATTAAAACCGGTAGCCCGAAATTGACAGGCTACCGGTTTTTACATAGAAATAAGAATATTTATTAAAGTATCATATCTTCACATAATCAGTTCCGTATGGTTTCCTTTGCGGACGCGAAAGCATTGAATTAGCCTCATCATCGTTTATGAATCGTTCGTTATCGGGATCCCATTTCAGCTCCCTGTTAAGATGCATTGCGATACCTGACAGCAGGCATACGGTACAGGCCCGGTGACCTATCTCTACAGGAGAGATCGGCTCCTTGCGCGATTTGATGCAATCAAGCCAGTTACCCTGTTGAGAGCTGCTCTCATAAAGGTGTATCTCATTGGGACCAATTACTGAGGTAAGTATCTTCGGATCACTTGCGTCAAGAGCTTTCTGATTCCTGTCCATAGCGACAGGATCGCTTGCAGTTGCAGTATAGCCTCCTCTTGTTACAAAGATCCATCCTTCCGTCCCCTCGTATCTTACACCGTTTGGATAACCTCCGCTGGTAAGCTGGGTAATGCCATTTTTATATTCTGCCACCGACATAAAATCACCGTGAACATCCCACAGGCCGGATTTCGGGAAATCTGCAACAGCCTTGACTGAGATTGGTCCGGTATATTCTGTATCCATACCCCAGGCTGCTGAGTCGAAGTGATGCTGACCCCAGCCTGTTATCATACCAGCACCAAACTGCTCACACCTGAGCCATCCCGGTCTGTCGTTAATGCTGTTCTGAGGATGAACACGCATTTCGGTATAATACACTTCAGGAGTCGATCCCAGCCACATCTCGTAATTAAGGTTTTTTGGAACAGGCATGGGAGGTGCTTCAGGACCGGCAGGGTCGCCCGGCAGTCCTATTTTGACAGTATGAAGCTTTCCAATCCTTCCATTTCTTACCAATTCGGCCGCGTATCTCCACTGTACGCTTGAACGCTGCTGGGTTCCCACCTGAAAGATTACCTTCTGCCGTCTTACGAGATCACTGAGTTGCCTTCCCTCCTTTATTGTCAGTGAGGTTGGTTTCTCCAGATAAATATCTTTTCCTGCCAGTGCAGCTTCCATAGCTGGCTGTGCATGCCAGTGATCGGGTGTTGTTATAAGGACGGCATCAATGGATTTATTGAGCAACAACTCCTTATAATCCCCGTATTGCTTAACGTCAATATAACCAGGCTTACCGGTCTGTCGTGCATAAAAATCTTCAATTCGTTTTTTACCGATTGCCATCCTGTTGGAATCGAGATCGGATACAGCCACAAACACACATGTATCGAACCTCATCGTTGCTGAAGCGTCTCCGCTTCCCTGGCGGCCGGTTCCGATCCAGCCTATGTTGATCTTGTCACTGGGCGGATTTTTCCCCATAACAGATGCAGGTATAATAGTTGGCAGGATAATTGTCCCTGCGGCAGCGGTCATGGAATTTGTAATAAATTGTCTCCTTTTCATAATTCAGTTTATTAATTTGTTTAATATCAAAGTTTTATGTTCATCAGACCTCGTACATAAATAGTAATTTATTGTTTTTCAAGCT
>CAYQBZ010000624.1:0-1539 GCA_964415855.1 uncultured Rikenellaceae bacterium | reverse complement strand
TACAGATCATAGGGTAGCACTCCCTGGCAGAGGTATATTTTCGTCCCAGTTCCAGATCGCGTTCATTCTGCATTGGCAGCACTTCAGAATCGGTGCCACAATACCGGGTAGCTGCTGCAATGGCTTCAGCGCTGTCACTCATATAAGGATAGTAAAGGGTGCGTCCCTTGAGCGGGGATGAGACCATAATACCCGGTCTGAATATTTCTTTTTTTGCTTTTTCTGCGAGACGGTAACCCCTCAGGCTGTCGAGAAACGCCTCGTACCTGGTGATCATCCCGGCATCTGCACTGTGCTCATCAACCTCTAGCTCCATGTAAGGTTTTCCTGCCATCTCCTCATGTACAAAGTGGGCCAGGAATGAGTCCGGACCACACCTGAAATTACCCATATAAACTGCATGCAGCCTCTCATCCCTTGAAACGATCCTGGCCCCTGCAAGGATACGCTGGCCATTGGGCCAATACATCTGCGGATAATCACGGGTGATATGCTCGCTGCCCAGTGGCAGATAATCCAGAGGAATGGGCACTACATCAAGATTAATTAGCTTATCCACCATGCTCAAATTCAGGGCCGGGTCGCCCGTATTATAAGGTCTTCCAATCACAACCAGGCATTCTTTATCATTCGGCAGGGAATCAAGCACCTCAACTCCCCTTTGAGCAATTCTGTCTTCAAAGGCAACCTGGATCTTGTCTGCTTTTTCAATGGCTTTTACTACTTTTTTCTCTGCAATGCCAAATTGCTCCTTCATAAAGGTGGAAAGCTCCTTATTCAGCACCTTACCAAAATACCTGAAGTTAAGCGTTGGGACCAGAAGTTTCTTCTTATGCTCTTCTGAAAGTGCCGATTTCACCATGAAAGGGTATGTCTGAACCCACGGGCAATTGCAGTTATTAGTAGGATTGTCTTCTTCTGCTTTAGCATTAATTATGAATGGAGTAAAAACAAAGTCTGCTTTATTGAATAATTC
The DNA here is from genome assembly GCA_964415855.1 of uncultured Rikenellaceae bacterium. Lineage (GTDB taxonomy): Bacteria > Bacteroidota > Bacteroidia > Bacteroidales > VadinHA17 > LD21. The sequence goes on along the minus strand of CAYQBZ010000624.1, from coordinate 563 downwards.
GTATATATGACCATGCATCACTTCCACAGGGAAGCAGGTTTCAGCAACGATCATATCGAGTGATTTCTTAATAATCTGGTTATCAGTTTCAGTAGATACAACTACCCGGAATCCCAGTTCATCAAAGAAGGTCCTCCAGAACGGGAACTGTTGATAGTAGAGCATCAGTGCCCTCGGGATACCGATCGTTATCCGGTCATCTTTAGGCTGCTCAACATAATCACCCCTCAGAAATTCCAGTCGTTCTTCAAAATAATTAGGTATTCCTTCTCCCTTGCCTTTTCTGTCCTCCATTTCATATTTCTCACATCTTCCGCCATAATAGAGGGCCTTTTTCTCGCCTTCTATCCTCACCCTTCTGATCTCACACTCGTTGGAACAGGCCTTACAGGTAAACTTGTCAACCTTATAAGGTATCTTGCTGATATCAAAACCTTTAAATCGTGTGATAATATTGTTTTCCTTGACATAATTGCGTGCCAGGATGGCAGAACCTATGGCTCCGGTAACATCAAAATGAGGCGGAACATAGATCTTTTTTCCTGTTATCTGCTGAAATGCAG
>CAYQBZ010000623.1:0-1540 GCA_964415855.1 uncultured Rikenellaceae bacterium | reverse complement strand
TACCGGTAATGTTTGCAGTTTTATCGTCCCTCCGAAACCTCCATTATTATTTATCATGGAAGCGCCTCCGTAGCTGATCTGAATATCATCTGCCAGTCCGGCCGGAAGAAGTGAAAGATCTGACTGACCCAGCATCGGGTGATTAATACTGATATTGTTCCATGTTACCTGTGTATGACCTGCACCTGTTCCTCTGAATGAGGGTGTTGCTATACCTCCGGGTCCGTAACACTTTATGTATATAGCTGAAGCTGCAGTAAGGAGATCTGCCACTGATTCATTGATGAATTTTCTCATTATAAGCGAATCAACCGATTGCTTTTTAAACCCGGTAATATCCATATTGGCTTTTTTCCTGCTGATCAATACCTCTTTAATCATTACAGTATCATTCTGAAAATAATCCTGACCAATAACAGGCAGACAGACAAGGATGAATATATATACCAGTATGTTACGCACAGACATAGATTAAAATGTTCCTGCAATCTTATCCTCTACAGGCCTTTATCAGAATGCATCTGATAATAATTCCGACCTTCATTACAGCAGGGGAAAATCAGTGGGGAATCAGAAAATGATTTCCGCTTTTCTTCCCGAAAGCTTAAAAATTTCCAGTTTGTATGGCAGGTCTTCTGACTTATCCCGGTTTCTGAAGCCTTCCCATCCCGCAAAGCGGAACAGTGGCAGGATTTCATGAAACCATCATCGTAATTACGATCGGGCATCACAGCAGCGGGTACTGTTGCGGATTCACACCGCATTCCCTTTTCATCGCAGTGATTTTATTTCATTGCGACACCAAAACAATACAAAGATAAATGAATTTTCTTATTGAAGTGTAACAGATATTTCGAGATTTCAGAATTTATTAACAGTATATATTTAATTGATGGACCGCTAAGACGAAGGTCCCTGCCTGTCGGAATGCCTAAGTATTTGCTCTCCTATTCCAATCCTGTATCCTTCTGACGAAAACCTTATGTTACCATCTGTATCAATAAGAATAACATAAGGCAATCTTGCCCCTGGGGGATTTCCACTGTTGAGTATTCCGGTCAGTTTTTCCAGCCTGTAATCAACTCCAGAACAGCTGTTCTCCGGGAGTCCCTTTATTTCTGAAATATCTAATTTGACCCCCCCTGGATCCGAACCGTATAAAAAAATAAATTGCCCTCCCCACGAATCAAGCCCGGTCTTCAGGAGTGCCAGGTCGTTAAAAATATGTATGCCTGGCTCTTTATCAGGGTCAATCCATATAAATACAGTTCCCATTTCGCTTATTTTATTCTCCTGTATTCCTGCAGACCTGCGGATGTCTGTTATAGTACCTTGCGCGATCCTACAGCTTATCTCGTTCCTGGATTCTTCTTTCCTGAGCATCCGGATTATGCCTTTCAAACTCTGCTTGTAACCATGTATGTTCATAATCTTTTAGGCAGGATACCCACTAATTTATTAGTGGGAGGAATGCGTGTGGCAATTCAGCATTACATCCAGCCACCTCCTTCTTCTTGTAATCTTTCCAAGCCACTTTTCT
>CAYQBZ010000622.1:0-1543 GCA_964415855.1 uncultured Rikenellaceae bacterium | reverse complement strand
AGTTCACCATGCCGACTTCATGACCTTTTTGCCGTTTAAAGAGAGGCTTGGGATTGAGTGAAAGAGGAGAACAGGGTGTGACGTTGATTTCTGAGTTAAATTTAAGTTCTGACACACCCCATTCAAACGTTAACGACTATTATTTATAAATATCCTTGCAATTATAATTATACAAAAGACTATTTTTAATCTCTTGTTTCTATTTTTGTTAAAGATTTTAGGGGGACGTGATAAATTAATTTCATGCTAAATTTCGACCTGATACTGGTCTTTATCGTCTTATTATTCATCCTGATCTCACTTTACAGGGAAATACTCGGCCCGGCATTTACTTTTATGGTCGGCGTGATCATACTGGGTATTTTTGGCGTGCTTACACCGGCTGAAATCCTGAAGGGATTTGCCAATGAACAGGTGGCCGTTGTCATTCTGTTACTTGTCGTTGGTGACCTGATTAGGAAAACAGGAGCCGTTGAAATTATTTTTGACCGGTATTTCAAATCAGCAAAGAGTTATAAGGGATTTTTAAGCAGGATGATCCTCCTTTTGTCAGGCTTTTCTTCCTTCCTGAACAATACCCCGCTTGTAGCCGTCATGATGCCTTATGTTCACAACTGGTGCAAAAGAAATAATTTTCCTCCTTCAAAGTTTTTAATTCCACTGTCATATGCTGCTATCCTTGGAGGCTGTGCAACGCTGATCGGTACTTCAACAAACCTGATAGTAGGGGGATTGGTTGCAGAACAGACCATTGCTCCTGATCTGAAGCCACTGAATATATTTGACTTCTCGGCTGTGGGATTTACAATGGTTTTTTTCGGATATCTGTATATGATGTTTATCGGTAATAAATTGTTGCCAACACGCCCGGATGTTATTACACAGTTCTCAACGGGGGGACGTGAATACCTGCTGGAGGCAAGAATTCCTGACAAATCAGAACTGATTGGCAAAACAATTGAAGAATCAGGCCTGGTAAATTTTCCGGGGATTGATCTGGTTGAGATATGGAGACGCGGTTATAAAATCACTGATTTTGGGCCGGAACTATTAATGGACAAGGGGGATATCCTCATTTTTGCGGGGGATAATGAAACAATAGCGGATATGATAAAGGAACAACATGGTTTGTCAATCCCTGAAGTAGGAACATTTGCCAAAAAGAAACGGTCAGAAATAGTTGAAGTGGTTGTTTCGCAGAACTCGACCCTCATTAACAAGACGGTCAGGGAATCTGATTTCAGAAATAAATATGATGCTGCCGTTATTTCAATCCACCGTAATGGTGAGCTGATCAAAGGAAGGGTCGGGGAGGTCGATCAAAAAGCAGGTGATGTCTTGCTGCTGTTTACCGGCGCTGATTTTGTTCAGAGAACCGCTGCGACAACCGATTTTTACTTTATCTCCAAAGTTCGTGAGTTCGTAAGGGTGGAATGGTATAAGAATGCTGTCCTGTTAGGGGGGATTATTGGCGCCATCATGCTGTCTGCATTCAGGGTCTTTCCGTTAATCCTGAGTTTATTGATCCTGGTGATCCTTTCTC
>CAYQBZ010000621.1:0-1553 GCA_964415855.1 uncultured Rikenellaceae bacterium | reverse complement strand
CAATTACCGGGTAAAGGGGATCGGTTGCGAGTTTGAGAAGTTCACTATGTGCTTCGGGCCTGCGTTCGCGGCCAGCCGCGATTACTTCTCCATAATGTTTTTTTCTCCCAGGCCCGTACCATTTGGTAATCCATTCATCTGACCATTCAACTGATTTATCATTATGGCATCTGTTGCATGCATTGGGAGTATATAATTTATTACTCAGATCAGGTCTTGGAATCCTGAAGCTGTGATCGGGTCTGTAGTCAATAACCATATAATTTCTTCCCGGCATGTGGCACTGCATGCACTCGGCCCCAGTACCAACATCAAAGAGGATACTGCCATCACCTGACCTGATCGGTTCGCCTTTTTCTCCCTTTTGTTTGTGGAAATGGTGCTGGGGAGAATCATATTCTCCTGCCCTGTGGCACTGGAGGCACAGGGCATTACCCTCTTTTAGGAGCTTTGCGCTGTGGACATCATGACAGTCGCTGCACTTCACGTCACGATGGTACATCTTGCTCTGGGTGAATGAGCCGTAAACATAAACTTCGGCAAGTATCTGACCGTCAGGGTAATAGAGCTCGGGAGTAAGGAGACTTGGCTGTAAACTGTCTAAAAGGTCAGATTCTGCATGGGTATAGTCCCCAAGTATGGCTCGCCTGCTGTGACAGGGGGCACACTGGTTTACAAGCTGTCGGGATGTGATACCCGATGTCCTGACCGCCAGATTATAATTTGTGACATAGGGTCTCCCCATATCAGGTGTTTCAGCCCATTTTACATGCTTTGAGCCGGGCCCGTGGCATGCCTCACAGCCTACATCAATATCTGTCCAGCTTGTTTGGTATGTATCCTTTTCAGGATCATAATTCTTTTTAAGGTTTGTTGAATGGCATTCAGCACACATTCCGTTCCAGTTCTGTCCTGCATTTGTCCAGTAAAGCCAGTCTTTGGTGTCTATTTCTATATCCGGGTTAAGATCATACCACCTGTTTTCACGTGTATCCCATGCAAGAGGAAGGCATTGAAGACGGCCTCCCTCAAACGGAATAAGATACTGCTGAAGAGGGTACCAGCCAAAGGTATAAGTAATCTGGTATTCCCCCGGCTTGCCATCAGGTCCTCGTGTATGGATAAAAAAATTACCATTTTTTTTATAGAATTTTGAAGTAAACCCATGGCTTGAAAATTCTACATTGTTGAAGTCGCCAAGAACGGTTTTATCACTGGCAATATCCATGGCATGATCGTGATGGGAATCCTGCCAGTTGTCATATTCCTTTCTATGGCAGTCTGCACATTTCCTGCCGCCAACAAAACTGTATTCAGCCTCCGGAGGCTTTGAAGAGGGAAGGGGAGATATAACAGATATCTTCAAAAGATACAGCGGTACAGACAAGATAATTATTAAGGTTGCCGCAAGGCCTGTTAATTTCCAGCCCTTCATACCTGTTCCTTTTTTACATATACAAGCTGGTTTCTGTTAAATTTATCCCTCTTTATGCTCTTACGTGTATTAACCTTAACAACATTGTTTTCAATAATGACAGGGTAAGCATCAAGAG
>CAYQBZ010000620.1:0-1557 GCA_964415855.1 uncultured Rikenellaceae bacterium | reverse complement strand
AAAAAATCAGATAATGTGATTGAAACGATATATATCCTGGCCAGGAAGGGAGAGGAGATGAAACAGGAGATAAACCCGACATTCTTTGAAGACATCAGGAAATATTTCCCGGAAATACATATTCTGCTCACGACGGAAAGCAGGTACAAGGATTATTCACTCACCCTTGAATTGTTAAAAAAAGGAACCCGTGAAGGGCTTTTCAGGGAGGGCCTCAATATCGAACTGGTCAATAATTTCATCCACCAGATCATGAATATCGTGGTGAGCGAAGAAGTCTTTCCCAAAGATAAATATACCCATGAGGATATATTCAGGAATATTATGATGCCATACCTTTCAGGGATCTCTACCGAAAAAGGAAAGGAACAGATCCGGAAATATTTTGAGAAGGAAATAAAATAACAAGCATAATTAAGATTAAATACCATTCATATGAGAAAACAACCATTAACCATCCTGCTGTTTATTTTAATGATAGGATTAACCCCTGTCATTGCACAGCAGGAGAGCCTGAGCCTGAACATGCAGGAGGCACAACAATACGCCATTGAATATAACAGGGTGGTCATGAACGCCGGGCTGGCAGTAGATGCTGCCCAGGAAGAGTTGTGGACAGCAATTTCCATGGGTCTCCCGCAGGTCAATGCCAGCGTCGATTATTCAAATTTTATGGGTGCCGAGATCGAGATTAGTTTTCAGGAGGGAGCTCCGCCAACCAGGATCCCTTTCAAGCCAACAAGTAATCTTGCGATAACGGTCGGACAACTGTTGTTCAGCGGGAATTATATAGTTGGATTACAGGCGGCAAGAATCTATAAAGAACTGGTAGCGTCAGGATATGAAAAGACCGAACTGGATATCAAACAACAGGTAGCCAATTCATATTACACGGTGCTGGTTGCAGAGAGGTCCTATGACATTATCGTACAAAACCTGGATAATATCAAAGATGTGTATAATAAAACCAGTGCCATGTATTCGGTTGGAATAGCCGAGGTAACCGACGTAGACCAGATGGCTGTACAGGTAACAAACCTGGAAAATGCAGTGAATTCTGCTGAAAGACAGATTGAGCTTGCCTATAACCTGCTCCGTCTCCAGCTGGGAGTGGATGCGGAAACTAAACTTACCCTCACTGAAAGCATGGATGATATTTTGCTCCGGATGGATTTTACAGGAACACTTGCCGGGGAATTTGAGATTGCCGGGAATATTGATTACCAGATGATGAATACCCAGCAACTGTTATCGCAGAAGCAGATCGACCTGGCCAGGATGAACTACCTTCCTACGCTGACAGGATATTACAACCGGACCGAGAAGATACTCAGGCCGGACTTTGATATGACCCCGGCCAATGTGATTGGTATGCAGATGAGCATACCGATCTTTTCCAGCGGCTCAAGGAAATCGCAGGTAGACAAGGCGAAGATCAACTATGAGACTACGCTGAACAATAAGGAATTGCTTACCGACCAGTTGCTTATCCAGGAAAAACAATTAAGGTTTAACCTGAGATCAGGATTGGAAGTGTTTGAAAGCCAGATGAAAAAT
>CAYQBZ010000619.1:0-1564 GCA_964415855.1 uncultured Rikenellaceae bacterium | reverse complement strand
TATCCCAGTTAAACGGGGCCGTACCAATACCCCAAGCAATGAATAAAATAAGTAGCAGGAAGGTTACCAGCTTGTTTTCAAGGAAAAACCGGATAATTCTATGTAACATGTCTGTGTTGTTATATGCTCAAGGACCCTGATGAATTAAACCAGAGATAAAGGGGGCGGATTGCCTGACGGGAGTAATGGTCATCCCTTAATGAACCATATACAAATCCCCGTTGGAACATCACCCTGACAGGCGATATCCAACAACAACCCTATCAGAAGGCTAAATAAGGAAAGACTGGATCTGAGACAGTACCACTTCCTGTGGCGGTGGTTTCTTAAAATCGATAATCCTGGCCGTGAAGGACTTTTCTGTATCAGGAGATTCAGGCAACCAGGGTGAAGTACCGAAGAGTTCGAATGAATACGAATTCTCAAAATCGAATGAGTAGCCCGAAACTAAAAAATCCTGGCTTGATTCAATTTTTATGGATTTGTCATCGCAATGATGAGACTTTGACCTATCGTGATCGTGATGGCACATGTTGTCATCCGGATCAGTCTCACAGCAATCATGAGCGGGAGCGTTAAAAGCCAGGTCATATAAGTGCCCCTGGCTGAAGTGCATATTGATTGTCAGTCCCGTTGCCGGGACCAGCATGAGTGCTGAAAGGACCATATGACCGATAATTCTCACCATCGCTATTCATCCACCAAACAAAGAAACGCCGTATAATGTTTGATTGTTTTACACAATTTTTGGAAAGATTTACATTTTCTTGTATTTATATCCGGTCCAGCGGCCTGCGTTTTTCTTCCCTGACTTTCCTGTAATGAGACGGAGTTAGTCCTGTTACCTCCTTGAACTGCCTGGAAAGATGGGCAACACTGCTATAACCCAGCTTATAAGAAATCTCATTCAAAGTAAGTTCATTGTAGACTAGAAGTTCCTTGACTTTCTCAATTCTCTGGTGGATCATGTATTTTTCAATGGTCTTGCCTTCGACCATGGAAAACAGGTGGCTCAGGTAGGAATAATCGTGGTGCAGTTCTGATGACAGGAAGTCTGAAAAGTTCAGGTATCCCGGTGTTTCTTTATCATGATGGATATACTCTATGATCAGTGTTTTGATCCTGTTAATGATCCAGCTCTTATGATCACTGATAAGTTCGAATCCATTTTCTGCCAGTACCTTGCTTATTCGCACATTGTCACTATCACTGATCTCTTCATCCAGCTCTACCTCCCCCAGTTCGATGGATCTTATGGTAAATCCAAGACCTTCAATCTCTTCCTGAACAGCTTTGATACAGCGATCGCAGACCATGTTTTTAATATGCAGGATCTTTGAACTCACTGCTTTGTATATCCTAATAGCCCCATCTGAAACACTATAACAGATAATTCCGGACTATGTTCGCCAAACATATTATTAATCAATGACTTGCTTGGAGTATTCCGAAGAAGTTGTATCTTTAAAGTTCTATTATAATCTTCTAATATGCACAGATTAGCACTGTTCATCCTGGTACTGCTTCCTGCAGGTTGCAGCAGCGACCTGAAGGATTCATCCCT
>CAYQBZ010000618.1:0-1565 GCA_964415855.1 uncultured Rikenellaceae bacterium | reverse complement strand
CTTTGACCAGTGAGGGGAAAGGATTGAGACTCCAGAATGTGATTACATTATACCTGTTCCTTGCCATTTCGTCAAACTGTTGTTTCCAGAAATCCATATCCCACATAACGGGAATGTTCTGCTGGAAAGCATCACTAAGATCTGAATAGCTTGGAGTTCGGAGATCAAGAGGTATATTGAATTTTATACCTCTTCTTCCCAGGTATGGTTTATTATCCGAATCGCTAAGATCAGCTGCGGTACCGTTCCTGATCGCCTCTGCAACATCCATACAACCGTACATCGCGCCTGTTCTGTCCGAGCTGAGTACCCATATTTTGGTTTTCTGTTCATCCCTTTTTATCCTGATAGAATAGCATTGCCATCCGGAATAATCTGGTTTCTTTAATCCATATTCCTTTAATACCCTGATGACCTCTGATGAATCCGCAAGAATAAATAATTCAATCATACCATCAGTTACTGCATTTTTCGGCAATTTATTGAGGATAATGATCCCTCTTTCCTGTGAAGCAGTAACGATTTCAGAAATCCCGAATCGTACCTGTTTATTTTTTGCCGATGTTGTTATTATGATGCGTGCAAGAGGATTTGTCGCGGTAAAATCCTTCAGCGGATTCTTTGCATTCGAATTTACCTGGAAGGAAATTAAGACTACGAGGATTGTAAGCGGGAGGTTCAGAAAGGACTTTTTCATAACGGGTAATAATATATTTTAATTCTCGAGATGGACATTATTTTTTAGCAGGGCATCTCTTAATGCAGTATATTTCAGATCGCGTGTACCAAGGTTTTGCTTAGCGCACATGGCCGCTGCCGTTCCCGCAGCCTGTCCCTGTCCCATGCAGCATACGGTGTTCCTGGTAGACATGTGGGCGTGCCGGTCGGATGTGATCATCATTCCTGCTGCGAACAGGTTATCAATATTCTTCACAATTAGTGCCTTGTACGGTATGCCATATGTCCCTCCGTTCTTTATCTGGTACCTTGGCGATTCATCATGAAATCCATATGTCATTATATCATTGTCAAAATGTCTTCCCTCAGTAACATCGGAAGATGCAATATCATAGTCACAGCTTATTGTCCTTCCTCTCCTTATATTCAGGGAAGGGCTGGTACGTGCTATGAAGGCATTCTCGCAGCCCGGCAGATATTTCCTGAAGAGCTCAAGAGTCTTGTATTGGTTTTGTCTTATCAACAACTCTGCTCTGGCAACTTCATCCCTGTCAGTAGGATTCTCATCCATCTTATAGTTCACTTTAATGAACATAAGGTAATTGTCATGAACAGTGGTAGTTATTAGACCAGATCCGAGCTCCCTGATACCATTCACAAATTCATCAGGCATTCTGGCGGCACCGCTTCCTGTGCCTTCGCTTCCCATCCTGATTATCCGGCCCTCTTTCCCGTCCCGCAGACCAAGGGCATAATCTCCTACAGCGTCGATTGATTTAAGATAGTCGTGGAGTTTTTCAATGTTAACATTTCCGAGCCCCATACTATTACATACCGGATGATCATTCAGTTCAATAAACTCAGCTCCGGCATGTGCGGAAAGGTCA
>CAYQBZ010000617.1:0-1568 GCA_964415855.1 uncultured Rikenellaceae bacterium | reverse complement strand
GAATTTCATGTACGAATTATTTCAGCGTTTTTCAGGAAAGAAGAATCAAGCCTCACATAGCTCAATTCCAGACCATCTTTTGTTATTAAAAAGATGTATAAATCCCTGTTCCCGTCTTTGTACTGATTGGAGAGAAAATAATCAATAATGGTCTCATCCTTAACCAGATTTGTTTGTATTTCATCAGTCGATAAAGGTTCAGTCTTTTCAAGAAGAATATGGTACTGAGGGTACTTCAGGTTTATCTGAAGAGCTGATTGTTCACTTTCACGGTTCATCTCAAACAATGCATCTTTCCATATCGTTATCATGTTAGTGTCCGGACTGAAATTGTGCATTTCCTGGTAAATTAAATTCCTGTATGCCGCAATATTGTCATCAAGCCTCTTTTGTTTCATTCCCAGGGAATCAGGTAAGCCGGCTGAGCGGAATAATTCGTTGCCGGCAATCTCATTATGAAGTACAGCTGCTTTGCCTTTTTTAGCAATATCGTACATCTTCTTAATATAAGAAGATTCATGGGTCAGATTATATAAGCTGAAAGCTAAATGGGTGGCAAAAATATATGTCTCTTTCTCATTTTCAGCAAGGTACATACGGCTCTCCTCAGTCAGATAATCATTCCTTATCCTGGCAATAAGCTGCAGAGCCAGTTCAATAGTTTCAAGGCTTTCCTGCAGGTACTTAATCTTTTCACCCCTTTCATCCTTTGTTTGTGAAAGAAGTTCAAGGACTTTTGATTTCTTATGGAGAATTTCCAACAGATCAACATCCAGGAGTACCGAATCAAGCCGGGGATTAATATTATAATCCGTATTTGAAAAATCTTTTACAATGGCAATTAAGGATTTCTGATAATAATACAATGATGAATCATAACTATCCGGTTTTTGATAATAATCACCTATATTACAATACGCAAGGGAGAGAAAAGGATGCTTTTCTCCATAGTTTTCAAGACAAACAGATAGAGCTTTCCTGTTAGCTGCTAAAGCCTCCTCTCTCCTTCCCGCTGATTGAAGGAACCTTCCATAATCAAAATATACTTCAGGTAACCTGTAGTATTCGCTACCATAATCATGAATAAATTTACCAATACATTTTGTAAAAAATTCATCGGCTTTCTTAAAATTTTTCATTTGAACGAAAGTCTTGGCGACATTAAGATAGACCAATTCCAGTTCTACCAGATTATATCTCAGTTTAATTTCCTCACTTTTATTTAAATATTCCAGTGCTGTTTTATAATCTCTGATCTCATAATATACAATGCCGATATTCAGATATGCTGATGATATTTTTTGCAATATACTGCTATCCGGATTAGAGATATTCTGAAATATTCTGATAGCCTTCTCAAGATATTCAATGGCCGTTGGAAAAGACTTCCGGAATGTATAGATCCTGGATTTATTTAAATATATATCAGCTAAAGACAGAGAGTTTTGGTCTCTGTTACTGATCAGCTTTTCTGCCATATCATAATACTCCAGTGCTTCGTCATACTGCCCGTAACTCTTTTTTATAATACCAAGATTAATATACGCATCAATTAAATATATATCGGG
>CAYQBZ010000616.1:0-1570 GCA_964415855.1 uncultured Rikenellaceae bacterium | reverse complement strand
GTAAGAACATAGGGGCTCTTAAGAACTGGGGTTATGAATTCTCAGCTGATGCATATATAATAAGGAAAAATGATTTCTCGTGGCAGATTGATGGCAACCTGACACTTTCGCATAATGAGATTCTCTCGCTCGTGGCAGGCCAGGATATTACATCTGAAAATACCATTATAAGGGAAGGTGAATCAATCAGCTCAGTCTATGGTTACAAGTACTGGGGTGTTAATCCTGCAAACGGTAATCCTGTGTATTACAAAGCTGACGGATCACTTGTACAGGGTAATATTCCAAATTCCACGTACTATGTATTCGATCCGGCTAATCCGGCAGATATTTCTACTACATCCTCACTATCATCAACCCTTGACAAGGTTGTCTTTGGTCCTTCCTTACCCAAATTCTACGGCGGTATAAATTCCAGGATAACCTATAAAGGATTCGATGTTAATATGATGTTCAGATATTCAGGAGGCAATTATATTATGAATTCGACCAGGAGAGATCTCGCAGGAATGAACTTCACGAATAACGGAAGTGAGATCCTTGGAAGATGGCAGAGTGTTGATAGTCCGGGCGATGGCTGGACACCGCTTTTATGGTATGGCGGAGCTACTTTTGTAAATCTTACCGGTCATGCTACCGGGAGATTCATAGAGAAAGGCAATTTTCTCAAGCTTCAGAACCTGTCTGTCGGCTATAACCTCCCGAAACAGGTTGTTAACAGGATCGGGGTGGATAACCTGAGAGTATTTGCACAGGGTCAGGATCTTATTATGTTCACCAAATATACAGGTATTGATCCTGAAATGGAATCAACCGGCGTTGACCTGAATGGTACTCCGCGTCAGCGAGTTATTACATTTGGTATTAACCTGACTTTATAAAACTATATATAATAACAGATATGGAAAATATGAAAAAATATAACTTTAGGACCCCAAAACTGCTTGTAATTCCTGTTTTGATGGCTGTCCTGATCATTTCTTCTTGTGAAAGAATAATAGAACTGAAGCCATATTCTCAGATTGATGAAAATGCGGCTTTTTCTACTCCAAGCCTTATTGAGCTGTCAGTTAACGGAATGTACCAGGCTGCCCAGAGAGGTGATTATGCAGGTAATCTCATAGGCTATCCCTGGGGTGCAGCTTTTGTCCAGCAGAACGATAACAGGGGTGAGGATGTTGTTAATACGGCAACATTTTACCAGCTTACCTATACAAACACTTATGATCCTACAACTGCTAACAACGTATGGTGGTGGAGTGATTCATACAGGCTTATAAACCGTTGCAACATTATCCTGGACGGTGTTCAGACTGCAGCCGATAACGGTGTTATCACCCAGACCAAAGCTGATGAGTACAAAGGTGAAGTACTCGTTTTCAGAGCAATAACACATTTTGAGCTAATGATCCATTTCGCCCGTCCTTACAAACATACTGCTGATGCATCCCATGCAGGGGTATCATACCGTTCTGTCGATTTCACAAACCAGATTGCTCTTGAGGAAGGTATGAACCAGGGTCGCAATACTGTTGCAGAATGTTATCAGAAAGTACTTGACGATCTCAAT
>CAYQBZ010000615.1:0-1596 GCA_964415855.1 uncultured Rikenellaceae bacterium | reverse complement strand
CTCTTGATTTTGCAGATAATATCAGCTTTAACGATTGCGAAATTGCACATACCGGGACTTACGCCTTCTGGTTCCGAAGAGCGACAAGTAATTGTATTGTAAGCAGATGTTATATGCACGACCTTGGTGCGGGAGGTGTTAAGATAGGGGAGACAACAATAAGGAAGGATGAAAGTGAGATAACAAACCATATAGTAGTCGATAATAATATAATCCGCGATGCCGGTCATGTATTTCCATGCGCTGTTGGAATTATTATTTTTAATGCAGCCGATAACCAGCTTACTCACAACGAAATAGCTAATCTTCGCTATTCAGGTATTTCGGCCGGCTGGGTGTGGGGATATGCCTATAGTCCATCCAAACGAAATGTAATAGAGTTTAACCATATCCACCATCTTGGCTGGGGTGAGCTTAGCGATATGGGTGGTGTATATACGCTGGGAGCTTCTGAAGGAACAACAGTATCCAATAACGTGATCCATCATATCTATTCTTTCGATTATGGTGGCTGGGGTCTTTATACAGATGAAGGGTCATATGGGATTGTTGAGGAAAACAACCTGGTCTATGCCTGTAAAAACTCGGGATTCCACCAGCATTATGGGAAAGAAAATATAATCAGGAATAACATCTTTGCACTGAATATCAGGGCTCAGCTCCAGGCAACAAGAGTAGAGGAACACAGATCAATAACCTTTACCAATAATATTGTATATTTTGATAAAGGGACCTTATTAAGCAGTAACTGGCATAAATTCAATTTATTAACGGATTACAATATCTACTGGGACACCCGTACCAGGGATATCAGGTTTGCAGATCAGTCTTTTGCTGAATGGCAGAGGTCCGGGAAAGATATTCATTCCATCATAGCTGACCCATTATTTGTAAATCCCGATGCTTATGATTTTCATCTGAAGAACCAGTCTGTCACAAGGAAAATAAAGTTTGTTCCTTTCGATTATACCAGGGCGGGAGTATATGGTACCGATGAGTGGAAAAAGCTTGCAGAATTTGATCCTGCAGTTGCTGAAGAGTTCGATGCAAGGGTATCTTTAATGGAAGGACAGTCTCAGTAGGTTTTAGAATTTCTTAATATAAGTTAACCTGTTTTGCTATGAGAAAAAATATCTGCTTTATATGTTTGTTGCTCCTGTTTATTCTTCTGTCGTCCTGCCGGAAGAAAGATATATCGGTCACCTACAATTTTGATAAATTGAACGACCGTACCTGGATAGGAGAGGATTTCTGGACAGTACCGATGGAAGACTGGAGAATTTCAGACGGGCGTATCGAATATACCGGAAAAGAACAACAGGGGACATGTACAGTGTTACCATATGTTATGAATAGTGGAGATGGATCCTTCAGCATCTCATTCGAAATGGGGATGCTGGAGAGAGGCTCCGCCGAAGGTTCCGCAGGCATAAAAATCGGTGCGGAAGCGCTGGAAGAAAATGATATTCGGGCAGCTGTTTTCTTTGGTTCCGGCATAAATATTGGAATAAGCACAGGAGGGTATGCTTTTATCGATCAGAACAGAGCGCCGTTACCCGGTAATGTTGATTTTGAACTTTTAAAAATGGAAGTAAG
>CAYQBZ010000614.1:0-1599 GCA_964415855.1 uncultured Rikenellaceae bacterium | reverse complement strand
TTTGCATTATCCCATGGTTTCAGTACAAAATCTGCAGCACCTGCCTTCAAAGCTCTTACTGCAGTGTTTATGTCTCCATAGGCAGTTATCATTACCACCGAAACCTCGGGATGAGACACCTTAATTCGTTCAAGCCAGTAAATCCCTTCATTCCCGGTATTTACTCCGGCATGAAAATTCATATCAAGTATCACCAGGTTGTAATCCATGCTCCTTAATTCGGCAGGTATCTGGTTAGGATTGGCAATCAGTGTTACCTCCTCGAATTCAGGTTTAAGCAGGATCTCAAGAGCAGTAAGGATGCTCCTGTTATCATCTACTACTAAGATATTGCCTCTATTGTTCTGCATTTATTTAAACATCAATTAATATCATTATTTCTTTGCCCCTCTTTCCCCTGTATTTTATCCCCACACTTCAGATTTCACTTTCATTACCCCGGACTGGTAAATATATGGTGTAAATTTACTTATCTGTCGATAAATATGCAACAGAATGTAAAATATTTTTACATCAAATTGTATACTTTATTTACATTATTCCAGAGCCCTATTGGCTATATCATTCTATATCTGATATATACAAAAGTGGCATAAAAATAGTATAATATAAAAAAACGTTGAATAGGGTTAAGAAAACAGAGATCGATGAAATATATCCTCAAATCAGTTATCAGAAGCTTCACAAGAAAACCCGCAACAAATCTTATTAACCTGCTGGGACTTGTGATAAGTTTTACATTTGTGATCATTCTTTCAGTTTATTGTTACAGTGAACTCTCAACTGATAGTCATCAAAAGAATGGAGACAGGATATATTTATATGGTCTGGGGACCGCTGATCATGTTTATACTCCGGGTATTCTCAAGGGATTCATAGACGAGAATATCCCTGGAGTAGAATCGACTGTCAGGATCGGTGGCACCTGGGAAGCTCCTGTTTTCCAGGTTGAAAACAATGATCCTGTTATTTCGGATCTGATTTTTGCAGATGAAAATTTCTTCCGTCTTTTTACATACAATTTCATTGAGGGGAATCCGGGAACTGCCCTTAAAGAACCACTGACAATTGTTATCACAAAAAAACTCTCGGACCAGCTTTTTGGAAACAATGATGCTCTTGGAAAATCTATAAAATTAAATAACAATCAGAACCTTACCGTAAGTGCCGTAATTGAAGCTCCTGATGCCAATTCGTGCCTGATTTTCAGTGCCCTGTCCAATATTGCAACCAGGAAAATTGTAATGTCAGACGATGGGGAGTACACGGAATGGGGATGGTGTGATTTTCAGACATTTCTGCTCCTCAAGCCTGGTGTTAATCCAGAAGATACCGAAAAATCTATTCTCTCTCTCTTCCCCGAGGAAGACAGAAAGGATTACCTGAACACCGGGCTGACTCCTTTGAAAAAAATCTACTTTTCAAAATTTTCGCTCTTCGGGAGCACTTATCTGATATCAGGTGACAGGAATAAGGTGCAGATACTTCTCCTTGCAGCTTCTCTGGTTTTAATAATAGCTTTGATTAATTTTATCAACATCTCTTCATCTCAATGGAAGGAAAGAATAAAACAGACAGGAGTTCTGAAGGTGCTGGGAG
>CAYQBZ010000613.1:0-1607 GCA_964415855.1 uncultured Rikenellaceae bacterium | reverse complement strand
TAAATATTAATAAAAAAGGGGAATTTGTTTCCTGAAACTACTGAATTGTCAGTATTTTCAGGGTATACAGAACAAAAACCCCCTTTGTACAATGTTAAAAAATAATTCTGAGATTACCCCATTAAACCTCGATCTTTTTCCAGTATCCGGCAAACAAGTTAAACTTTCCTTTACAGGCGACCAGATCAGCAGCGACGGTGGCTTATTATTGCTCCGGGAAGTTGAGAACCAGTTAGGGCTTATTGATCGCATAAGCAACTGTATCACAGATAGTAGGGATCAACGATATACTGACCATTCCATAAAAGAGATGCTTCTCCAACGTGTATTTCAGATAGCAGCGGGTTACGAGGATTGTAACGATTGCGATGATCTTCGTGATGATATGGTTTTCAAAATGTGTGCAGGCCGACTGCCTCAAAGTGGTCAGGAACTTGCGTCCCAGCCTACCATGAGCCGTCTGGAAAACTCCGTTGGATATAAAGATCTGTATCGTATAGGCGAACATCTGCTGGACAACTTTATTGAATCCTACTACGATGAACCGAACGTGATCATCATTGATTGTGATGATACCAATAACAACACCTATGGCCAGCAGGAGTTGAGTTTGTTCAATAATTATTATCACGATTATTGTTACATGCCCCTTCATATCTACGAAGGGTTGTCGGGCAAGCTGATCACCACCATTCTGAAACCGGGCAGAAGGAATAAACAAAGTGATGTTGCCTCCCTGTTGAAGAAGATCATTGGTCATATTAGAGAAGAGTGGTCCAATACCATGATCATTGTCAGGGGTGACGGTCATTTTGCATCTCCGGATCTTATGCAGTGGTGTGAAGACCAATATAAAACCGAATATATTACCGGATTGAGCGGGAACAGTAAGCTGCATAAGCTGGCCGATGTAACCATCAAGAGCGCAGAGAGGGAATTTAAACAATACGGCAAACCGGTAAAGCGTTACCACTCTTTTATGTACCAGGCCGGAAGTTGGGAAAAGCCGGAAAGAGTGATCGTTAAAGTCGAAGTCTCCAATATGGGTACCAATATCCGATACATTGTTACCAGCCTGGCCCAGTTCAGGACAAAAGAATTGTACGAAAAAGGCTACTGTGCCAGAGGTGCAATGGAACTAAGAATTAAGGAACATAAGTTGTACCTCAGATCCGATCGCTCTTCCTGCAACAGTTTTGCCGCCAACCAGTTCCGCCTGTTCCTTCACTCAATGGCCTATGTGTTGCTGCATACCTTACAAAAGGAGACCTTACAGGGAACTGAGTTTGTCAATGCCACTTTCAAAACTATCCAGAACAAAATCATTAAAACCGCATCATGGGTTAAGGAGTTGAAAACCAAGATCAAGATAGAACTTCCAAGGTGCTGTCCGACAAAAGCTGTCCAAACAAACTGCCTGGAGATGTTTTCAATAATGAGAGTCTAGCCTGAACTACCTCACTGAATCACTGATATATACGCAAGAACGATAGCTGTCGTGCAAGAAAAGTATGCTCATAAATCACGAAAACAGCTGATTTTCATGGAAAACCCGGACAAGAACATAGGAAAGGGCCTGGATCAAATGAAATTTTTCAAAGGAATTG
>CAYQBZ010000612.1:0-1626 GCA_964415855.1 uncultured Rikenellaceae bacterium | reverse complement strand
ACATTGTCAGGGAAGATGTTGTGTCGATTTTATCAAAATTCAGGTTAAACAGGTTGGCGTTTGCAATGTTAAGTGTAAAGTCAAATTCAGGCTGTTTCTCACTGAAATTGAACATACCGAGAAAATCGAGGTTGAGATTTTCATCAATGATTTTAACACTCCCGTCCCAGGTCTTTTCGGTAAAAAATCCGTTTAAATCAATGTTCCTGTAGATATATTTGTTCATCTCAATGCTATCTATCTTACCTGTAAGTTTCGTCGCAAACTTATTGAGTGAGTCAGCGTAACCGTCAATATTGGCTTCCATGCTTAGTTTCCCAAGCAATTCAGGTTTGCCTGTTAGTTCTCCGATATCTACGTTGCTTCCTGTAATAAGTCCCTTGATCCTGTATCTTTTTGATTCTTCAGGGCGGACTGAAATATCTGTCCTCAGATTCCCCTGGCTGGTTCTGATCTTTCCATAGGTTACAAAATCGGTGGTAAATCCTGTAAAGTTTCCGTCGAAATAGACAGTACCAAGCTTATCCAGGAATTCCGGCAAAGTAAAATTAGCCTTGCCCGGGATCCTGATCTTCTTAAAATCGCTGGCATTGGCCTCAAGACTATTTATACCGATATAAAGAAATGTATTGTCAATGGACGGAAGACCCGAAAAATCAAAATCGCATGAGAGATGTGTGGAATCCCTGTAGGTCAATTCGATATTCCTGCCCCGTAATTCCGATATGGTCCCTGTTACTTTTCCGGATAACCAGGCAGATTCATACAATCCTTCCGGGAGTGGCACAAAAAAATGCAGATCAGATGTGCTTATTAGCGATCTGTCCAGAAAGACCTCAAGTTTTACCTCATCAGTGAATTTTTTAAATGACGTCGGTGACTCGGGGTGAAGGCTGAATAAGGAAATGTTTATAGTGCTGCTGTCGCAATTCAGGCTTGCCGAGCTGAATATGATATTCTGTTTTGCGATGAGCACTTCACTGTTCATTCTGTTTACGGTAAATCCTGATGACTCTTTGAATGCCAGGTTGTAAAGATTGAATAAGATAGAGTCATTCCCTACCTGCATATCTTCAATAATTCCATTTATGGCGTTCAGCCGGAGATCAGAAAAATTTACTTTCGTCTTCCCCGGCAATCCTGTCCGGTTAATAAGTGAGAATCGTGCATTACTAATGTCAATCTGATCAATAGAGAACATCGTTCTGGCTTTTTTTGTTGTATCGGAGGGATTCCTGATCATATCCAGGTACCAGTTAAGGTTCATCTGACCTGATGAATCTGTTATAAATGCCACTACCGGTTGAAGCAATATTACCCTTCCAAGCCTGAACGACTTGTTTTTTATGTCTATTCTCTTTACTCCTGCAGTTACCTGCCGGGAAAAGATAAGAGTATCATTATGCATATCCTTTATCAGTAAATCACTCACAACCAGCCTGTTGAAAAATCTATACTCGATCTTACCAACTGTGATGGTTGATTTTATTTCTGCTGAGAGGTGTCTGGTGATCCGGTTTACAAGTAAAGTCTGTATTTCGGCATTCTGAAGGAGGAGGTAAAGCGCCGTTGGGAAGAGAATAATTATCCCTCCTGCAATTATAAAATACTTAATCGATTTTTTAA
>CAYQBZ010000611.1:0-1630 GCA_964415855.1 uncultured Rikenellaceae bacterium | reverse complement strand
TACCTGTGATTCTGTCTCCCTGACCACAGGGGGCGGGGATGGTTCATTCTCGCTCAGACTTAACATTAAGGATCCGGTCAGGCAAAATTATTCGGGCAACCTTGATTGTTATCCCGATCTGGAGACCATAGTAATGATAAATACCTGCGATAACGAGAAATACATAGCGGGTGTAGTGATGGCCGAAGGAGGAACCGGTAAGCATATTGAATATTTTAAGACACAGGCAGTTATTGCCCGTACATATTTATACAAATATTTCGATAAACATAATACCGACCGCTATAATGTATGCGACAATATCCATTGCCAGGCCTTTAACGGATTGTCAACGGATTCAGTTATTAATCGTGCAGTCAGTGAAACCAGGGATGTTGTTATTCTCGATACGGATAGTACTCTTATTATATCAGCCTTTCATTCAAACTGCGGAGGAGAAACTTCATCATCTGGTGATGTATGGCTGGCCAGCCAGAAATATCTTAAAAAGGTTATCGATCCGTACTGCGTGAATTCAAGAAATGCACGGTGGGAGAAAAGCATTGCCATAAACGACTGGATTGCAGCTATAAAAAGCCTGGGTCACACACCTGATCAGGCTGCACCCGCTGCCGCTGCCCTGAATTTTGAACAAAAAACACGCCTGACTGACTACAGGGCGGGTTCTGTCATAATTCCGCTGAGGACCATACGGGCTGAAATGAATCTGCGATCTGCTTTTTTCTCTGTAACTACTGAAGGCGATTCTGTTAAACTGAAGGGAAGAGGATATGGTCATGGTGTTGGCTTGTGCCAGGAAGGGGCAATGGTAATGGCTGAAAAAGGCTTTGATTATAAACGGATAATAGGTTTTTATTATACAGGTGTTATTGTTGCTGATATTAAGGATGCAGTTGTAAAAAATGACCAATATTTGGGTACTTTGCAATAATTTTGCCTGCTTTGCGGTTAAAAGGGTGTTATACTAAAGGTTAATATGTTAGCTATTTTCAGAAAAGAGATAAGCGGATTCTTCAGCAGCCTGATGGGATATGTTGTAATTATTGTCTTTTTGCTTATTAACAGCCTGTTTATGTGGGTCTTCCCAGGTGAGTGGAACATTCTCGACAGCGGTTACGCTGGCCTTGATACTCTGTTTTTTCTCTCCCCCTGGATATTCCTCTTCCTTGTACCGGCGGTGACCATGAGAATGATTGCTGAGGAAAAGCGGCTGGGTACAATTGAGCTTCTTTATTCAAGACCCATAACTGAAAGAGGAATAGTATACGGAAAGTACCTCGCTTCAGTCTCACTTGTTCTCCTTGCATTGATACCCTGCATGATCTATTACCTGTCGGTCTTTTTGCTTGGTGAAGTACCGGGAAACCTTGACAGGGGTGGCACATGGGGAGCCTTCATAGGACTCTTCTTCCTGGCCTCCGTCTATGCTTCTGCAGGAATATTCGCATCTTCACTTACAGATAATCAGGTTGTTGCATTTATTATAGCTGTCTTCCTGTGTTTTGTCCTTTTCATGGGATTTGATTCATTTGCATATCTCCCGGGTTTAAAAAATATTGATGAATTCGTTATACGCCTTGGGATCGACGAACATTATAAATCAATAAGCAGGGGGGTACTGGATATCAGG
>CAYQBZ010000610.1:0-1650 GCA_964415855.1 uncultured Rikenellaceae bacterium | reverse complement strand
ACAGCAGGATAAAGGGAATGATGCCGATGCTTGAGAATTTGCTTCGTGAAGGGAAAATCACATCATATACAGCAGCTGTAAGAATGCTGAACAAGTACTTCAAGGAAATGCGCAGATCGGAATAATTTAATACATTTGTGCGAAATAAAATTTTATGGTATGAAAAAAATAGCTTATCTGTCTCTGTTTGCTGCAATAATTGCATCATGTACAAGTGAACCGCAATATGTAATAACGGGATCTGTTACAGGGATGGATGAGGGAACGATTTTCCTTCAAAAAAGAGTCTCCGGTAAAATGGAGAAGATAGATTCAGCCACCATGGTTAATGGTGTATTCGAATTCCCGAAAGGAGCAGTCGATTATCCCGATGTATACTACCTTGGTATCGATGGGAAAAGAGGATACAGGATGTTCTTTCTTGAGAACTCAGAAATAAATGTTACGGGTAATGCAGATTCACTGTACAATGCTAACATAACCGGCAGCGTGACCAATGATGAATACGACGGGTATAATAAAATGCTGGAACCTTATTATACGAAGAATTCAGAATTGTACCGCGAATTAAGGACCGCCCGTGATGAGGGAAGGACCGGGGATGCAGATCAGCTGGCAAAGCAGAGGGACCAACTGTTTAAAGACCTGGAGAAGGTACAAATGGACTGGGTGAAGAATAATCCCTCTTCCTATGCAACACCAACTATCCTGAGATCACTCGTATATGGAATGGAGGCAGAGGAACTCAGTAACCATATTAATGATCTTGACCCCAAACTGTTCGAGACGGATATCATTAAGTCCCTCCAGGAGAGGGTGGTAGCTCTTGAAAAGGTAGCTATAGGTAAGGTTGCTCCCGATTTTACAATGAATGATACGGAAGGCAACCCGGTTAAACTCTCCGACATAGTGGGACCAAAACTTCTTCTTATGGATTTCTGGGCCGCCTGGTGCGGACCCTGCAGGGCAGAAAACCCGAACGTGGTAAAAGTATACAATGAATTCCATGATAAGGGTTTTGACGTCCTTGGTGTGTCACTCGATTCAAACAGGGAAGACTGGCTGAAAGCCATCAGTGATGACCAGCTTACATGGCATCATGTCTCCGACCTTAAATACTGGGAGAACGAAGCTGCACAGTTGTATGCCGTTAACGCTATCCCTGCAAACTTCCTGCTCGATTCGGAGGGTGTGATAATTGCAAAGAACCTACGTGGCGACGATCTCAGGAAGAAGGTTGCGGAGCTGCTGGGAGAGTAAATAAATATAATAGCGTTGTCGCAGATTTCTAATCTGCGACTTATGCCATGGTCCGGATTGGGAAATCCGGACCAACAAAGGGGTCAATCCTGACCCTGATTTATTGATAATTAAACCTGCATTTATTTATGAAAAGGAATACGCTTCTTTCTTTGCTGGTCATATTAATGGCCTTTCCCCTGGTAAATGCCCAGGAGGCTAAAAGACCGCTGACATTCGATGACATTGAGTCATGGAACAGGATAACCGAACGAATGGTTTCGAATGACGGTAACTGGATAGCTTACAAAACAGAACCATGGCAAGGCGATACTAAATTGTTCCTCTACTCGGCCGAAGGCCAGATGGTTGAGGAGTTTGATTGTGGTGGATCGGCTGAATTCACCTCTG
>CAYQBZ010000609.1:0-1654 GCA_964415855.1 uncultured Rikenellaceae bacterium | reverse complement strand
CACCGGGATTCGACCGCCGGGCTGAGGGTAAGACCGCATGTCTTCGAAACTATGAAGACGCCTGTTCACAAATGACCATCCACAAGCTGGATGCCTCGGATGAGCATATTGATATATATGGCCCTGCAGCAGTAGTTTATTTCAAGTATGCGTGCATCTTTGAGTTTCAGGGCAAAAAGTTCGATGACACAGGCCATGAAATACTTGTGTTTGTGCAGAACGATAAAGATTGGCAAATGGCCTGGCGCACATTAATTCCAGGCTCGCGCCAAATCGAAAAGTGCCCAACGCAGGAGCAGGAAGCAAGTGCGCAGGTATCAAAAGACATGAAACAAACCTGTCTGAGTTTGATGAATAACATACCTGTATGCCATTTAACTACTATTGATTCAGAGGGATTCCCGCATACCAGTGCCATGAACAATCTGCGATATGCTAAGCAGTATCCTTCATTGGTTACTTTGCATGAAGAAGATGACAATGATTTCGTGCTTTACTTATCAACTAGTATGCAATCCCCGAAGATGACCCGTATGCAGACAAATCCCAAAATCTCAGTATATTTTTGTAATCATGACCAGATGATAGGTTTGATGCTCGGAGGTGAAATTGAGATTATTACAGACCAGAAGCTGAAAAACCGTATCTGGCAAAAAGGCTGGACCATGTACTATCCCAACGGTCCGGAAGGACCGGAATATAGTGTTGTTAAGCTGGCACCAAAGGTGGTCAAAGGCTGGCTTCAGAACGGACCGTTTGAAATCAAACTGTAAACCGTAGTTCATGAATAAATGTATTTTTGAAAGGATAATGAATGTCAACTGTCACAAGAGTAATAATTATTGTAGTTTTTGTATCAGCCGTATTAGCCGCCCAGAGTAACATAAGTAATACATCATCTCTTGAACAACAGCAGGCTATTGAAAAGGCGGTACTAAATACCTATGAAGAGATGAGCCAGGCAGAAACCAGCCTTGATGCAGACAAATTCTTCAGCTATATCCTGGACTTTGATAAAGGGCTTATCATCCAGGACGGCCGATTGTTTAAAACCCGCCGGGAAGCCTACGAAACTGTCAAGGAAGGATTCGAAGGAATTTCTCATCTGAATCGCGTCAACGAAGAGACTTATATCACTGTCATCTCTCCGGAGACTGCTTTGCTCACCGCCCACGGCACATCAACAGTCACACTGCTGGACGGCCGAGTTTTAAGTGGTCCTTTTGCGGCGTCTCTCGTTTTTGTCCAACGAGACGGCCAATGGAAAGTATTGCATGGCCATTATTCCATTCCCAATCAAAGGTGACAAGGAGATAAAAAATGGAAAAGCCGTGCCTAAACGACAAGAACGAATACCCGGATGATGAAGTCCTGGGCCGCTATCTCGGAAAGGCGAAAGAAACGTGGGATTCATTCATGGATTTCTTAAAAGAAAACTACCCTTCGTTTTCGGGCCAGTGGCGTTATTACAACGACGGGAAGAGCTGGCTTTATAAACTCACCAAAAAGAAAAAAACTATTTCCTGGATTTCCGTTTATCATAACAAGTTTAAGACAACATTTTATTTTCCAGATAAAGCTGAAGAATTAATAAAAGCAAGCAAGCTCAAGAAAGAATACATCGATCAATTTATTAATGGGAAAAGATACGGAA
>CAYQBZ010000608.1:0-1654 GCA_964415855.1 uncultured Rikenellaceae bacterium | reverse complement strand
TTCAGCTATTGACGGATGTCAAGAAGATAAGAATCAATGACCAATGGTACTTAAATGAGTATACATCGCACACGCAGAAACTGATCGATAAACTCGCCATCAGAATAATATAATACGTAACGTCACCAAGCTAGGGCTTAACCCAACTTGAGCATTTTACCCCGAAAAAACACACAAAATAGGCCATTTTCGTGCTTCTTAGATTGTTAACAATCTCATACTGAATGCATTATTTTTTCAGTGCTTTTTGTAGTCCCAGAAAATGAATATTACTATTGCAACGCGTATTTCTGTTTTGTATCTTTACCACATGTTTATTAAAACTGCAGATAAGAAGGACCAGGCGACAGGCAAGATCTACCGTTATTATAAACTATGCGAGAGTTACCGGATAGGGGATAAAACCAGGCACCGTACTATTCTTGTACTGGGTAAACTCGAAGAGATTCAATCGGATACCGATAAAAAATTACTGGCCGACCGGATCGAGCAATACCTTTCAGGAAGTAATGCACTGTTCACAATTGATACCCCATCGCATATTGATATCCTTGCAAAACAGTTCAGTTCACAAATTAAAAGGAAAGGCCTGGCCGGCCACAGCCTTGAACAACCGTCTGCTTCGGCGACGCAGCAAAGGCAAAGAAAGGATATTCAGCGGATAGATGTGTCAAGCATTGAGATGGAAGATGTCCGGGAGATAGGCATTGAATGGCTGTGTAAACAGACCCTTGAAAAACTGGGGTTCAGGGAGTTTTTGGAAGGGCTTGGATGGAGTCTGATCCAGGTTGATACGGCTCTGATGCATATCATAAGCAAGGCGGCATTTCCTTCATCGGAACATAAGACAGCCCAGTGGATAAACGAAAACTCAGCAGTAGCGGAGTTGTTTAACAGGGATCCAATGAGTTTTAACCGGTTTCATCTGTATCGTGCAAGTATGATGCTGTATCGTCAGAAAGAAGGGATCGAGAAGTATCTTTCGTCCAGAACAAACGAGTTATTTGACATCCAGGACAAGATTATTCTGTATGATCTGACCAACACTTATTTTGAAGGACGCAAAGCAGGCAGCAAGATCGCCCGTTTTGGCAAGAGCAAAGAAAAACGCAGTGATGCAAAAGTAGTGGTATTGGCCCTGGTGGTCAACGTAGAGGGCTTTGTCAAATACAGCCACATATACCGCGGTAACATTGCTGATTGCAAGACGCTGGAAGACACCCTGGAAGGTCTGTCCCAGGGCACATCCACAACAGGCAGGAAGCCTGTTGTGGTTATAGATGCGGGAATTGCTACAGATGAAAACCTGCGAATGCTCCGATCAAAACAATACCCGTATGTATGTGTCAGCCGTTCCAGGCTGAAAGATTATAAACTGTCCGAAAGGGGGATGGTTCACATGCAGGATAAGCGTGAACAGAGCATTGATGTCTGCTGGGTCGAAAACAACCGGGACGAGGATCAATACTTATACGTTCGCAGTCACATGAAGGCAGTTAAGGAATCGTCTATGAATGATCACTTCTGTGACCGGTATGAAGAAGAACTTGACAATGTTGCCAGAGCCATACATAAAAAGGGTGGTACCAAAAGATACGGCAAGGTTATGGAACGCATAGGCAGGATAAAGGAACGATATCCTGCTGCCAATAAA
>CAYQBZ010000607.1:0-1655 GCA_964415855.1 uncultured Rikenellaceae bacterium | reverse complement strand
CGGATGATGAAAAAGAGGAAGATATTTTCCTCGAGGAACTAATCCAGGTCCCAAAATATGACAGTAGCAACCGGGTCAACCAGAAGTTTATCGTTGAGATAAGCCAGGAAGTTGATCGATTGTTGCAGCTCAATGAAGAAAAGCGAAGCCGTGGTCTTCATAAGCAAGTTATGAAGAAGATCGATATTCTTGAACATCTTCATGAGCTCGGTTATGATATTGGATATACATCGGTATGTAACCATATCAACAAGAAGCTTGAAAAAAGAAAGGAAGCCTTTATCCGCCAGGTATATGCCCCTGGAGATGTTTGCGAGTTTGACTGGGGAGAAGTTAAACTTGAGATTGGCGGCCATATGCGTACTCTTTACATGGCGGTTTTTACCCCGGCCCTGAGCAATTACCGTTATGCTATTCTGTTTAGTCGTCAGGATACGGCTGCCTTTCAGCAGGCCCATGTTCTGTTCTTCGAACATATCGGAGGTGTTTTTCACACTATGGTTTATGATAACATGCGTGTTGTCATACGCAGGTTTGTTGGACCGACGGAGAAAGAGCCAACCGAGTCATTGCTGAAGCTATCCATGTATTATCAGTTTCATTTTCGGTTCTGCAATGTTCAGCGTGGTAATGAGAAAGGGCATGTTGAACGCAGTGTCGAATATGTTCGAAGGAAAGCCTTTTGTAAAAAGGATCGTTTTCCTACCATAGAAAGTTCAAACAACTGGTTATTGGGAACCTGCAACCGGCTTAATACCCTTTATAATCGGGATAACCAGGGTAAAAGGCCTGTTGATTTACTGGAATCGGAGAAAAAGCAACTGATCCCGGTGCCTCCCAGCTTTGATTGTAGTGAGATGGAGCAAGGTAGGGTGGATAAATACGCTGTGGTTACATATGCAACGAACCGGTACAGCGTTCCGGATCATCTGGTTGGCAAAATGGTAGACATCAGAGTATATCCAGAACGATTGATTTGCTACTATGAAAATCAGAAGGTATGTGATCATGAGCGCCAATACACCAGGCATGGATGGTACATTAATCTGGACCATTATCTGTACACCCTGAAGAGAAAACCCGGGGCTTTGGCTGGATCAAAGGCATTGGCTTCAGCTCCTGATGATGTGAGAAAGGTCTACAGCACCTACTTCGTGAATGCTCCACAGGATTTTGTTGAGTTGTTGATGTTCCTTCGAGACCACGATTATTCTTTTGATAAGGTAAACGAGGCCATACAAAGGCTAAATAAAACATGTCCTCATGATATATCCCTTGACAAGATAAAATTGCTGTGCATGCAGAAAAGCATGGTGAGTCCACCTAAAATGGGTTATGATGACCCGATACTGCAGCAATCCATTGCACAGCTGCAGGAACTGAGTTTATTACTGAAATAAAGAAAATATTATTTGAATTTAACATCCAAGTACAATGATACCTACCAATACAAAAGAAAAGATAATTGCTTTCACCAAAGAACTGAAGCTGCCGGCAATCCGGAATAATTACTCAGCCTTTGCCCGGCAGGCAATGAAAGAAAAAACCAGTTATGAAGAATACTTGCTGACTCTTCTGGAAAATGAATTTGAGACCAGGGTGAAGAATCGTAAATCGGCCAGGATCCGTCAGGCAGACTTTCCTTACAAGAAATA
>CAYQBZ010000606.1:0-1673 GCA_964415855.1 uncultured Rikenellaceae bacterium | reverse complement strand
ACAGCCAGTAACTTAGCATAAAATGATTTGGATACCAGGTACATCAGGGCTTTAACCCAACTTGAGCATTTTACCCCGAAAAAATACAAAAAATAAGCCATTTTCAAGACAATCAAATTGTTAACAAGCTCATTATAAGTGTTTTAATTTTCCAGCATAAATTGTAGTCCCAGAAAATGATATTAACTATTGCATGGCATGTTTCTGTTCTGTATCTTTACTACATGTTCATAAAGACTGCAGATAAAAAGGATCAGGCCACAGGTAAGATCTACCGATATTATAAGCTATGCGAGAGTTACCGGATAGGTGATAAAACCAGGCACCGCACCATCCTTGTGCTGGGCAAACTCGAAGGAATTCAATCAGATACCGACAAGAAATTACTGGCCGACCGGATTGAGCAACACCTTTCAGGAAGTAATGCATTATTCGCTATTGATACTCCGTCACATATTGATATCCTGGCAAAACAGTTCAGTTCACAAATTAAAAGGAAAGGTTTGGCCAGCCATATTACTGAACAACCATCTCCTTCAGCTCCGCCGAAAAAGCAGAGAAAGGATATTCAGCGGATTGATGTGTCAAGCATTGAGATGGAAGATGTCCGGGAGATAGGTATTGAATGGCTGTGTAAACAAACTCTGGAAAAATTAGGGTTCAGGGAGTTATTAGAAGGTCTTGGATGGAGTATGCTGCAGGTTGATGCAGCTCTTATGCATGTAATAAGCAAGACGGCTTTTCCTTCATCGGAACATAAAACGGCCCAGTGGATAAACGACAACTCAGCAGTAGCGGAATTGTTTAACAGAGATCCTTTGAGCATTAACCGCTTTCATCTGTATCGTGCAAGTATGATGCTGTATCGTCAAAAAGAAGGGATCGAGAAGTTTCTTTCGTCCAGGACAAACGAACTATTTGACATCCAGGACAAGATCATTTTGTATGACCTGACCAACACCTATTTTGAAGGACGAAAAGAGGCCAGCAAGATCGCCCGTTTTGGCAAAAGCAAGGAAAAACGGAATGATGCAAAAGTAGTAGTACTGGCACTGGTGGTCAACGTAGAAGGATTTGTCAAATACAGCCACATATACCGCGGTAATATTGCTGATTGCAAGACGCTGGAAGAAACCCTGGAAGGCCTGTCCCTGAGCACATCCACAACAAGCCGGAAGCCTGTTGTTGTTATAGATGCGGGTATTGCTACAGATGAAAACCTGAAAATGCTCAGATCAAAGCAATACCAGTATGTTTGCGTCAGCCGTTCCAGGTTGAAAGATTACAAACTGTCTGAAAGGGGCATGGTTCACATGCAGGATAAGCGTGAGCAGAGCATTGATGTCTGCTGGGTTGAAAACAACCGGGATGATGATCAATACCTGTACGTGCGCAGTCACATGAAGGCTGTCAAAGAATCGTCTATGAACGATCACTTTTGTGACCGGTATGAAGAAGAGCTTGACAATGTTGCCAGTGCCATCCATAAAAAAGGTGGTACCAAAAGATATGGCAAGGTTATGGAACGCATAGGCAGAATAAAAGAACGATATCCTACCGCCAATAAACATTACGAGATAGAAGTAAAACAACATGATGGCCTTACCACAGAAGTTACCTGGAAAAGGAAGATAAGACCGGTAAACAGTAAACCTGGCGAGGGGGTATATTTT
>CAYQBZ010000605.1:0-1685 GCA_964415855.1 uncultured Rikenellaceae bacterium | reverse complement strand
CGTTCATCGTTTTATTATCAGTGCTCATGGGATTCCTGATTGTCAGGGATCATAATGTTCGATATTCCGTTCTCTGTCTGATAGCAATAGCATTTATGATCATTAACCTGATATCATATCTAAACACAACCAACAAAAAGATCCGGTTCTTCTTCGATTCAGTCAGAAATGATGATTCCAATCTCACTTTTCCTGTTGACATAAAAAATAAGACATTCAATGAACTATACAGGAGTATGAACAATGTTAATCAACAGATCCAAAAGTTAAAGATTGAAATAAAAAGCCAGGAACAGTATTTCCAGGTACTTCTTGAACATCTTGCCACAGGTATCATAACCTATGACGAAAGGGGTTTTGTCTTACATGCCAATACAACTGCAAAAAACCTTCTGGGTGTTGAGGTCCTCACGCATCTGAGGCAGATTGAGAGGATAGACCTCAGGCTTTCCCATGCAATTAACACAATTAAACCGTCAGAGCCGAAATTAGTTGCAATGGGTACCGGGCAGGGTGAAATTCAGCTTTCGCTGAAGGCTACATCATTCAGGACCCACGATACGGATATGGTGATATTGTCTGTTCAGGATATAAAGAATGAACTGGATCAGAAGGAACTGGATTCGTGGATGAAGCTTATAAGGGTGCTGATGCACGAGATAATGAATTCCATAACACCTATAACAACACTCTCCGAGAGCCTGTCAGGAATATACAATGCAGGAGGAGAGCCGGTGCCTCCGGAAATGGTCACTGATAAAACCATTGCTACTACTCTCCAGGGGCTTAATGTTATTAAGGAGCAGGGAAAGGGACTGATGTCTTTTGTTGAATCCTATCGCAAGCTTACTAAGATCCCTGAACCTGATAAGAAGTTATTTAAGGTTTCCGACCTGCTTAATCGTGTAAAGATCCTTTACAACTCCCTGGATCTGAGTGAAAAGACAAATATTTCCGTATCGCTTAAGAATCCGGATCTGGAAATTTTTGCTGACCAGAACCTGATTTCGCAGGTTCTTCTTAACCTTATTAAGAACGCCCTTGAGGCGAATGAAAATAATGAAAGCGGAAAAATTGAAATCGTAGCAGGGCTTGATAATAAAGATCATCCCGAAATATGCGTTACAGATAACGGACCCGGAATTCCGGAAGAGAACCTGGATAAAATTTTTGTGCCATTCTTTACCACGAGGAATGAAGGCTCGGGTATCGGGCTTAGCGTTTCAAAGCAGATAATGAGATCGCATGGAGGCAATATGAAAGTCAGATCGAAACCCGGGGTGGAAACCGTTTTCTGCCTTACATTCTAATCATACCTTATTGCCTTTACAGGTGTGATCCTGCTTATCAGCTGCGAAGGTACAAGCAGCATAATTATTATTGCGGTCATTGTACCGGCATTCAGCAGGATAACCTGCAAAATATCGAGATTTATGGGTACTGTTTTGATATAATAAGAACTGGGATCAAGTGAAATCAGCCCTGTCTTTAGCTGAAGGTATGCCAATCCCACGCCTATCAGGTTTCCCCAAAGTAATCCTTTTCCGATCAGGTAAGCTGCCTGGTAAAGGAACACTTTTCGAATGACAAGATCATCCGAACCAAGCGCTTTAAGTACCCCTATCAGGTTTGTCTTCTCAAGGATGAGGATAAGCAGGCCCGATATCATGTTGAATCCGGCCACC
>CAYQBZ010000604.1:0-1691 GCA_964415855.1 uncultured Rikenellaceae bacterium | reverse complement strand
ATCTGCTTATGACCATCATCCACAAATTTAATCCGCAAACTCAGCAGATCGAACCTGCATCATTCAGTGTGGTCGACTATATGTCTTTTGGGGCTGCGAATCCTACACCGATTACCACAGATCAACCCGTTCATATTGGATATGCCGGGGGTGGTGGTGATTCGTTCCTGGATGGCTTTGTGGATGAAATCCGGATCAGCAATGTTGTACGGGAATATCCCATCCCACCAATCATTGCCAATGTTACCGCTTTATCAAATCAGACAACTTCCGTCCCTCAATATGAAGTTGGAGCAGATATTTTCACCCTCTTTAGCGGAACAATCCAAAGTGCAGATCTTTATTATTCAACGGATCAGGGACAAAACTGGAGCTCTGTTGCCATGACCACGGTCTCCGGTGATTCCATGTCTGCTGCCATTCCACAGCAGCCGCTTGGATCAGTTGTATGGTACTATCTTGAAGCTGTAGATAACAATGGTCTGGTTTTCCAGTATCCGCAGGATGCCGGTTGGAATCCTGCCGATCATCTGAGCTTTGGTGTATTTGAAGCAAATACTCAAACACTTGATGTAACCTTTGAAGAAGGCTCAGGTGTTCCGGTTGACCACAGCAGTTACGGTAATACGGTCACAGTCGTTGGCACGCCTTCTTACTCCACCCGGGCAGCAGCAGGAACTTACTCAGTATATCTGGAAGGCGATTCCAGTTTTCTGGATGTAGATTCTCCATTCCTATCCGCACAGACCTATCTGCTTGATTACTGGATGTATCCGGAAGCTGAAATGGCTACGAGAGACTATTGCCGGATTATCAGCAGACCAGTCTCTTATACCAGCTATGCGGATAATAACTATCGGGTCCGACTCAATCCAGGAGCCATACTTGCCGGCGCTAGAGAAGGTCAATATGAGATTGTTCTGGAAGATACACTGGAAATGGAGCGTTGGTACCATATACAATTAGAAGTGCGAGATGCAACGCCTGGAGATACGGTAATGCATTATGCAGTTTTACGTCTGGCAGATGTGAATGACAATACTATTGAACAAAAATATGTTGGTTTCGATGCCGATATTGTTGAAGGTTTTGCTCCGCTTCGGGTCGGTAAAGCTGGAGCTCCGGAACCTGGCACTTATCCGCCGTTCTTTAAGGGTAATTTTGACAATATCAAGATTTATAATTATCCGGCTGCCATGCTTCCGTTGGTGAATATAGTTGGTATTGAAGATGAACCACAGAACGTGCCGCTGAAATACGAACTGGCTCAAAACTATCCCAATCCATTCAACCCGATCACGGATATTAAATTTACTCTGCCGAAGTCACAAAAAACGACCCTGATCGTTTATGATCTGCTTGGTCGCAAGGTTAAAACACTTGCTTCGGGTACCATGTCCTCTGGTCTGCATCATGTGCTCTGGAATGGAACGGATGAATTTGGATATTCGGTAGCCAGTGGTGTGTATTTCTACAGATTGGAGACGAAAAATTTCACGGATGTAAAGAAAATGATTCTGATGAAGTAATCCTGGCCTTGCCGGAAAAGGGGCTTGATTTTAGAATCAGGCCCCTTTGTTAAAAAGTTTGATAATGAGGTTATCTATAATGTTTAAAAAGATCAGAAATCTCTTAACATTTTTGGTTTTGGTTCTCATCGCTGTAGGTTTGCTGAATTGTGATACCGGTAT
>CAYQBZ010000603.1:0-1713 GCA_964415855.1 uncultured Rikenellaceae bacterium | reverse complement strand
TAATTATCTTCGTTCCACCCCAGGGCCGGACTGTACGGAAAAATATGTGGAGCAAAAACTCCTTCCCTGGTCAGATATGGGGTGACATCAGTAACATTAGTGAACTTCTCAAGAGCTTCCGCATTTGATCTGGTCAGAGGTAGTATGTAGGCTGAACCGGAAATCATATTCTGGTCAGATTTTGAAATATCAAGCCGCTCGAATGCCTTTGGATTGATCGTGGTCCCGTTTGTTGTTACTACATAAGTCGTCTGCTGTGTACCATTATCCGGCACTATCTTTCCGTTCACGTAAAGGACACTTTCCTTTATCATTACAGTATCGCCTGGAATACCAATACACCTCTTCACATAATTATCCCTCCTGTCAACCGGACGATATATCACTGTAAATCTGTCTCTTATATCTTTTCTTGATACTGAAAGATAATAGCTGTCAGGTTTTGGAACACGACCGCTGTAACTGTCCTGCATCTTCAGCTCTCTTGCGTTCCTCCTCACAATCTCATAATAACTTTCTGACTGGTTTTCAACTACCACCGTATCGCCTGCAGGGAAGTTGAATACTATAGGATCATTGTTTTTCACATTTCCACCACCGGCAAGCCTCTTGTATGGCCAGATGACCAGGTTGGACCAGGATTTTCCCCTGGTAAGAGGCATAGTGTGCTGTGTAAATGGAAATGCAATTGGAGTATTTGGCATTCTGGGGCCGTATGCCAGCTTGCTCACAAACAGATGATCCCCAATAAGCAGGGATTTCTCCATAGAAGGAGTGGGTATACGGTAGTTCTGAAAAAGAAATATATTAATAAGCGAGACAGCAATTACTGCAAAAATCAAAGCATCGAGCCATTCAATGAAAGCATTATTATTACCGCTTTGTTTCTTCCAGAATGTCCAGTTTACCTTCCCGGTTATATACAGGTCAAATATTATACCCAGGCCAAAAAGTAACCAGTAATTACCAATCCAGATAACAACAAGAATATAAATGATTGCTGCAATTGAAAACTTTATGTATTTTTTCGAAAAGAAATCTATCATAATGAATCTGTTTTAAAGAGCAATAAAATTATAATTAATATTCAGAATCCCATTACATCATCCATCGAGAAGATACCTGTCCTGGAAGATATGAACTCCGCAGCAATAACGGCTCCCAGGGCAAATCCCTTCCTGTTCTTTGCTTCATGCTTCAGAGTTATTGTGTCAATACCGGAATCCCAGGTCACTATGTGTATGCCGGGAACAGATCCTTCACGAACTGATTTGACAGCTATGCTCCCGTCCTCATTATTAGTTCCCGAATGCCATCCATTGTAGTAACCGTGGCTCTCACCTATTATGCCTGATAATGTTATTGCAGTACCACTCGGTGCATCAAGCTTCTTTGTGTGATGTATCTCTTCAACTGAGACAGTATAATCCCTGTAACGATCCATCCGGGCAGCCAGGTCCCTGTTGAGCCTGAAAAACAGATTAACGCCGATACTGAAATTTGATGCATGGATAAATGAGCTTTTATTTTTCCTGCATATTTCAGTTACCTTGTCATAATTTTCCAGCCAGGCTGTTGTCCCGGAAACAACAGGTACGCCCGCTTCCAGACACCTGATAATATTTCCTGCTGCTTCTGAAGGTATTGAAAACTCAAAGGCTGCATCTATATGACTCAGGTTCTCTTCATTCAGGTCATCTGTATTATCCTGAT
>CAYQBZ010000602.1:0-1727 GCA_964415855.1 uncultured Rikenellaceae bacterium | reverse complement strand
CGATCTTGAGAATTACGTTCGTATGCAGGTAGGAGCTTTTAACAGGTTGTACAACTATCAGCTTGAGAGATTTTATAATTCTGCAAGTATCCGGGTGGAGTCAGACCTTGTATACGGAAAACTCACCCCAGCTGTTTACTCACATTATAATTTTACCTCACGCGATCTTTTGATAATACCTGAATTAAGATTTAAACCATTTGACGGTTTTACCTTAACAGCCGGAGCCGAATTATATTACGGATCATCCGGTTCACTGTTTGACATAGTTGATGATTTTATGAACAGTTTATTTTTCTCACTAAGGGTCGATTTTTAATTAAATGACAAAAACAATAATTAAATACAGGTGGCTGATAATCATATTTTGCCTAATAAGCGGTGCAATATTTGCAGTCCTGATACCAACAGCGAAGACAGATCCTGAGATCAGGAACTACATATCTCAGGATATGCCTTCCCGGATTGAAACTGACAAGATAGAGAATGAGTTCGGAGTGCAGGATATGGTTATTATCCTTTTTTCGGACAGCTGTATTCTTACTGAGTATAACTTGAACAGGATCAAGGATATAGATAGAGATATATCGAGATTAAACGGAGTTTCAAGCCGTATATCCCCGTTCACTGTAAGATCTATTAAAAGTGAAGAAGGAATGATGGTTGCAGATCCTTTAGTGGGTCGTATTCCTTCCGATTCTTCCGGTATGAACGAACTCGAAAACAGGATATTAAGTAACAGATTTGTACGTGATATTGTTGTCTCTTCCGATATGACAAGTGCTTCGATAACGGCCACAATAAGCAAAAATGTGCCTGAAACAGAAACTCTCAGCAGGATAGACTCTATTATAAGTGCCCACCCGGGGAAAGCCGTGGTCATTACCGGGGGGCTGCCCTACATCAGGAAACATATAATGAGTGATGTTCGCAGGGACGGTCTGTTGCTGATACCTCTGGCACTGGTAATTATGCTTCTGATCCTGAAGTTCAGCCTTGGAGACTGGAGAAGTGTCATGATGCCGTTTACAGTTGTGATACTCTCAATTCTGGTAAGCCTGGGTATGATACCACTGCTGGGATGGGAAATGTCAATTTTAAGCCTCCTGGTACCAATTATACTTGTTGCAGTGGCAAATAATTATGGGATATACCTGGTATCACGATACCAGTTAATAAGCAGGCAGAATGCCGGAATTTCAAAAGCGGAGCTGGTTAAGACTGTTATGCGCTCCCTGAACATGCCGATTTTGTTCAGTGGACTGACAACTATTGCAGGTGTTCTGGGATTACTGACACATTCAATAATACCTGCCAAACAGGTAGGTATTCTCACCGCGACAGGGGTTGCAATAGCTCTATCAATGAGCCTGTTACTCATCCCTGCCA
Organism: uncultured Rikenellaceae bacterium; assembly: GCA_964415855.1. Taxonomy (GTDB): domain Bacteria; phylum Bacteroidota; class Bacteroidia; order Bacteroidales; family VadinHA17; genus LD21. The sequence goes on along the minus strand of CAYQBZ010000602.1, from coordinate 338 downwards.
TGATTTATATCAGGGGACCTGTGGTAAACAATAAAAAAAGAAATAAAGCTGAAAACCAGGTCTTAAATAAACCAGCTGCTATTATTTCAGGCTTTATAGTGAAATATCCCGGCAACATACTTCTTGTTGCGGGAATTATTACCCTGTTCCTTTCGTCGGGATTTCTTTTTCTAAAGATTGATACCAACCAGGAAGATTATTTTCCGAAGAAGCATCCCGTAAGACGCGCATCGGAGATCATCAACTCTAAGTTCGGTGGTACACAGACAATATCTGTTATGATCTCCGGAGATATTAAAGATCCTAAGGTGATGAATGGTATTGACAAGATGACACTT
>CAYQBZ010000601.1:0-1732 GCA_964415855.1 uncultured Rikenellaceae bacterium | reverse complement strand
ATAACGCCCGTTGATTATTACCTGGGGTTTATCCCAGGTCTGGTATCAACACTTATCGGCACAATGCTTTCGGGAATAGGTATTTATAAACGACAAACTGCCAGATTGTTCAAAGAACTTGAAGCATAAATAAATTTGATATGAAGAAACTGATAATATTAAGTGCGATAATAATTCTGACTGCTGGTTTTATATTCCAGGATGCTGATGAAATACTGCAGAAGGTTGAAGACAATATGTCATCCGAAAACCGCATCTTCGAATCTGCAATGACCATTCACGGTCTGAGGTCGAGCCGGACTATTACAGCCAGGACTTACTCTGCAGGCGATAAGCAGTCATTTACTGAATATCTGTCACCAGCAAGAGAAATGGGTACCAAAATGCTCAAGCTTGAAAACCAGTTATGGATTTATTCACCATCAACAGACCGCACTATTCAGATTGCCGGGCATATGCTAAGGCAGTCGGTAATGGGTTCCGATCTATCCTATGAGGATATGATGGATGACAGGAAAGTAACAGAGGTTTATTCTGCTGCGGTGGCCGGTAGCGAGGAAGTTGACGGGAGGAATACATGGATTCTCGAGCTTACGGCAAAAGTTACTGACGTAGCCTATTACCGTAGGAAAATGTGGGTGGATGCAGAAAGATATGTCCCCCTGAAAGAGGAACTATATGCTCGAAGCGGCCAGCTGCTGAAGCGTACAACCCTTTCAGACGTAACAATGATCCAGGGACGTTGGTTCCCTATGAAGATTGTTTATAAAGATATGCTTAAACAAGGAGATGGCACTGAATTTAATATAACATCCGTGAAGTTCAACCAGCCAATTCCTGATTATATCTTTACCAAAGCCTCTCTGAAGCAGTAAGAGGTGTGTGGTGTATCCCTTTGCGCCGTTATGCCGTTGCGCCGTTGCGCCATTACATCAATAGCTCCATCTCCTCATCTTCAGCTACCTTTAAAAGTTTGCCATCCTCACATTTTATTGTCCTGGCGGTGAACTTCTTCAGCAGCGTGTAATTATGGGTGGCCATTATGACAGCCCGCCCTGTCCTGCTGATTTCAAAAAGAAGTTTTATTATTCCCTCTGATGTTTCAGGATCGAGGTTACCCGTCGGTTCATCGGCAAGTATGATATCAGGATCATTTAAAAGGGCCCTGCCGATTACAACACGTTGCTGTTCCCCACCCGAGAGCTGATGCGGCATTTTGTATCCTTTCAGTCCAAGCCCTACCTTATCAAGTACTTCGATAATACGGGCATCAATTTCTTTTTTGTTTTTCCATCCTGTTGCTCTGAGGACAAACTCAAGATTCTCATTGACGGTCCTGTCTATAAGTAACTGGAAATCCTGGAAGACAATCCCCAGTTTCCTTCTGAGTAAGGGGACATCCCTTTTTTTAAGCTTTGAGAGATTATAACCGGTTACTATACCTGTACCCTCTTTCAGTGGCAACTGGGCATTAAGGGTTTTTATCAGGCTCGACTTTCCGCTACCGACCCTTCCCACAAGATAAATAAATTCACCTTTGGAAACAGTAAGATCAACATTAGACAAAACAAGATGGTCCTGCTGCCAGATGGTACAATCAGTCAGTTCAATTATAACATCAAGAGGTAGGTTTTCCTGCATTTAACGGTTATTTTATGCGCAAAATAGTGAAAGAATTGATAATTAACATTTATATGTTGATAAAATCAGTAATAAAGGCCGGTTGCCGGCG
>CAYQBZ010000600.1:0-1734 GCA_964415855.1 uncultured Rikenellaceae bacterium | reverse complement strand
TTCTCCCGCGTATTTAATTAAATCATTGATGTTGCTATAAATGCCTCCTGATGCAATATCCCTGAATCCATATTCATGCAACCTTTCGCCACCGGAGTATACCCTGGTTCTTTCCTTTAATGAATCCGTCAAAAAACCTGAACTATTCATTCCAAGTGGCTGTAAAATGTTTTTGTGAATATACTCAGGATAATCCTGCCCGCTTACCTGTTTAATGAGATGCCCTAAGATGTTATAGCCTGAATTGGAATAAGATTCAACAAGTCCAGGAGGATATAATAAACAGGATTCATTGATAAATCCCAGGACATCGGTATATTTTCCGGATCCCAGGTCAGCGTTTTTCAATACATCCGTCTGGATTCCAGAGGAATGGGTGATAACGGATTTTACAGTCAGATCATTCAGAGTCTCACCCCTGGTTAATGGATGAAACTGAGGAAGGTATTCAATCAGGGGCCGGTTTATATCAATCAATCCTTTATGCTGAAGTTGCATAGCAGCAAGCGCTGTAAATGTTTTGGTTGCTGAAGCTATATTCACAACTGTATTTTCAGTCATGGGAACCTGATTCTCTTTATCAGCGTAACCAAAACCCTTCTTCAGGATAACTGAATCATTAATAACAATTGCGGCACTTGCACCAACAATATTATCCTGTTTCAGCCTTCTTATTATTAAATCTTCACATTCATTCTTAAGTTCTGAATACTTATTATTGACCTGGGCCCTGGCACTTTGTGAAAGAGTGATCATCAATAATATAAGTAATGGATATAGCCTCGTTTTTCTCATTGTATCAGATTTTTTGGTGTTTACCAGAAAGTGTTTCATACTGATTATGTTAAATCCAAAACAGTAAATTGTATCTTTTCATTCTATGTTATCAGGTCAAAATACATATTCATTACTCGTAACGCAGTGATTCAACCGGATTTGTCCTGACTGACCTGATAAGATTATGTACAATAGGTATTATTGCAAGAAAGAATGTAAGTACAAATGATATGATTATAATGTGAATATCATATTTAGTCCTGTATGCAAAATTATTCAACCAGTCAGTTGAAAAATACCATCCCAGTACTCCCCCGGTTAATTCCGCGATACACACAATTGTTAGAAGATCTCGTGCCAGGAGACTTGTCAGGCTTGAGACTGATGCTCCCATTGCCTGCCTGATCCCTATTTCCTTTTTCCTTTCTTTAAGGGAATAAGACATCAGGCCAAAGATACCCAGGCATGATATAAACAGAGCAAGGAAAGAGAGGTAGTTCAGGCTCCGGGATACCTGCATATCTTTCCCATACATCTGTTGTATCCGGTTGTCAAAAAAGAAGTAATCCATCGGATAATCGGGAACGAATTTTTTCCATACTCCTTCAATATATGATAGTGTTTCAGGTTTATCCTTATCCTTTATCCTGATGGAAATAACATGCCAGGAATAGTCATCCTTAACTCCAATTCCAAGTGGCGTAACTCTTTTATGCAATGACTCAAAGTTGAAATCCTCTGTTAATCCAACAACAGTTCCCAGCTTTTTATCATAACCGAATCGTGCATTAACAGGCGACAGGAATCCCATTCTATCAGCAGCTGCCCTGTTGATAATATAGGCATTGCCATCGTCTGTCGCCATATCTCTGGAAAAGTACCTGCCATCTCCCAGTTTTATTCCATAGAGATCAAAGAAATCATAATCCACTATCATCCTGTAGAAAAAAGGATTAT
>CAYQBZ010000599.1:1252-1739 GCA_964415855.1 uncultured Rikenellaceae bacterium | reverse complement strand
GTTTGCTTGAAAACAATCAGATGAATCTTTCAGGGAAATATGAAATTGGAGAAGGAAGCGCAAATGTTAAAATGATCGGTTGGCCAAATAAGCAGTTCCGAATCACTTCAGGCGGTTTTATAAGGTGGGATGGAGATATTGAAGACCCAAGTTTAAAGTTTGAGGCAATACACAGGATCAGAAGTTCCTATACAAATCCGGTTGACGGAAAAATCAGGGATGTTGATTTTAACGTTATCCTGAATCTCTCCGAACAACTTTCAGAATTAAATCTGACATTCACCATTAATACTCCTGATCAGTACCTGATGAGTATTATTAACACACTCAGTCCTGAGGAACAAATGAGGCAGGCAATCACGACCCTTTTATTTGAAAGGATTGATCTTCCCGGAATATCAACATCCACCGATTATGTAACCGAACAGGTAAACCAGATTCTGGCTTCCCAGTTAAATCAACTTACCAAAACAAACATCAAAGGTGT
>CAYQBZ010000599.1:0-1242 GCA_964415855.1 uncultured Rikenellaceae bacterium | reverse complement strand
TGATTCATACAAATCTGCTACTGCAACAGGTGGTGAGCAGACAAATACAAGTCTTTCCTATGATGTTGAAAAATCACTTCTCAATGACAGGGGGAAGATAGAGATCTCAGGACGGGTAAATGATTATTCAAATCAGCAAAGAAATTCAAACTTATCACTGAACAATTTTTCATTTGAATACCAGCTTGATTCTTCAGCCACCAAATTTGTAAAGGTTTACAATGAACATACTTACGAAGATGTGTTTGATGGAGAGGTTATAAAGACCGGCATGGGGTTTTTATACAGGAAAAGTTATCCCTCTCTTGGAGATCTATGGAGGAGGAACGGCAAGAAGAAAAAATCTAAAGAAACGGGGAGATGAAGATCTGGTCAACCATATCTGTCATTTGTTTGTTCGGAGTTTTATCAGGCTGTTCCAACACCCGTTTTCTGACAGATGACCAGGTGCTTTATACCGGCCGGGGGAAAATTGAAATAATACAATCACAAACGGGCAATAAAAATTTACCGGTGAAAAATTATGTAAAATCAATTACCAGCCATAAGGTTAACAATGCACTTTTTAACCATCGTGTCCTCCCTCCCATAGGATTGTGGGTGCATAATTATATGAAGACCGATAAGGAGAAAAAAATTAAGTCCTGGCTATATAAAACGCTGTCATCTGAACCCATACTGCTGTCAGATGTGAATCCCCAGTTAAGAGCAGCAAAGGTCGAAAATGATCTTTTTGACCAAGGGTATTTTCATTCTGATGCATGGGCTGAGATTGATACCAGCTCCAGGAACCGGCATAAAGCCAAAGTATCATATTTTGTAGAGCTGTCTCCTCCGGTTTACTATCATAAGATAGCAACTGATACGCTGAGAGATCATGTCGATACGCTTATAAGTCAGGATAAATTCATGTCTGAGATCAGGCCCGGCGATCAGTTTAACCTGGATAAGATCAAGTCCTCGCGTGCTGGCCTTTCACGAAGGATCCAGGACAGCGGTTATTTTTATTTCAGCCCTGAATTCATTGAACTGAAGGCTGATACAACGGCGGAAATAAACAGTGTGAACCTGATCATTGGCAAGGCAAAGAATCTGCCACATAGGGTTACTTCCATTTATAAAATAAATAACATTGTTATTAAAAATCTTATAAAAACTGATTCCGCTATTTCTAAAGCCGATACAACCTATTATGAGGGGATTAAAATAATTTCTTCGGGGGAAAGAATTAAGGATGAGGTA
>CAYQBZ010000598.1:0-1758 GCA_964415855.1 uncultured Rikenellaceae bacterium | reverse complement strand
GCCTCACCGGAAAGGGTAACATCGCCTGAGCTGCTTATGCTTGCTTCAATGACACTTGCATTAACATCCAGTTTTATGTCTCCCGCACTGCTGGCACTTAACTCGAGCCTGTCGCATTTAAGAGGCGACTCACCAATAACATCACCGGCACTGGTGGTCTTTATAGACTCTATTTCTCTCATAGTGACATATACCCTCTTACGTTCAGCCCTCCTGATATTGACATCTGTATACACGTAGAGTATTCCGCCTTTGACTTCTGTCAGAAGGTATTCCTGAAGGTTTTCATCCGTCTCAACGGATAATGATTCATTATTACCCTGTTTCAGGTAGACATCGATTCCGGTACTCACCTTAATTCCTGTGAAACCGCTTACCTGCCGGTCCCTTGTTACAACATTCCCGTCACCTGTTACGGTCCTCCGGATCTGACCCTGGGTGCATGCAAAAGAGATCAGGGTGATAAGGACGATCATTAAAATTCTCAGACTTTTCATTTTACTGCTTTGTTACTTTATTATTTCATTCCATAACAAAGACATGATGAAAGCTGAAATGTTGCACAGATTTCAAAAAAATATATGATATCCAACAAACGGATAATTACTGACAATCCAGCCTAATGCCATTTGAATATCTTCAGACCGGCGGCAAAAAAGACAATACCGGTTGTTGTGAGAATTATTATTGGAATGGTTGTCTCGGCATAACCGGCACCCTCATTGAAAATACTCCTTATGCCGTCTGTAAGGGTCGTTAATGGCAGTTTCTGGATAACAGGAATACTCCAGTCAGGGAAGTTATGATAGCTGAAGAATATCCCGGAGAGTACCATCATGGGAAATACGACGAAATTTATAAGCCCGTTACCTACTTCGGTATTTGAAGTGTGCGATGATACAAAAACAGCTATTCCGGCAAACGCGATATTGCCGGCCAGGAACAAAAGGATCAGTGCCGGGATATCACCCTGTATGGTCATATTGAATACCAGGAGGGCGAAAAGGAACAAAACAAGCGATTCGATGAAGTTCATGGTGATCCTGACTGTAATGAGAGCAATCAGAAAGTGGGATTTCTTCATTGGTGTGGCAACAAGTCTTCTCAGTAGCTTCTTCGATCTTTTGTCGATAAGCCCGTAGCTGATCCCCCACATGCACGACATCATTACACCCATGGCGATCAGTCCCGGGACAAGGAAATCAATGTACCTGGTACCGGTGAGGGTAAGAGGTTTTATTTCCGAACCTGACTGGAGTGATCTTATTTCACCTTTGCCAATTATCCCGGATAATTTCAGATAAGTAAGTTCTGCATCAGAATTCATTGGATCAAAATGATATTCCACGGAATTATCAGTACCAATTATCATTACGTTTATAGTACCCCTTTTTAATAGTTTCATTGCATCATCCCAGCTGAGCCCGGAGAACAGGAAAATAGAATTTCCAAGCTTTTCATCCTCAATAACATATTTCCATTGCCAGGAAGCTACATCACTCTCCGGATTTGTCTCGCAGCTGTTTTTAAGAAAATCGTATAAAGTAGCGTTGGCTGCCTGTAAACCTGTATTGCCGGGCTCATTGATTATAGCCACCTTCCTGATTACATCGGCTTTCTTGGTAAAAGCCAGTCCAAGTCCCAGCGACATGAGTATCGGGAAGAGGATACCCCAGAACAGTACTCCCGGTTCACGGATTATCTCCCGGAACAGGGCAGAGGTGAGCAGCCATAGCTGTCTGAATCTGAATATCCTAC
>CAYQBZ010000597.1:0-1760 GCA_964415855.1 uncultured Rikenellaceae bacterium | reverse complement strand
GCTTTTCTCCTGCGGCCCGGGCACCTTCATAATGAGGGAGAATGATGACTTGGTGCATATCTCACTAATTTTTAATAAGATAACTATATTGCTCATGCAGCAATATGATATTCTTGCCGTCTTTCTGATAATGCAAGGAAATGAAAGATGTTATCTTATGACTTTAAAAATGCCCTAAGGTTTATTAAACAGCATGGCGGTTTTTCTGCAATAAACATTCTGGGACTGGCAATTGCTTTTTTTTGCAGCTTGCTGATCATCTTGTATGTACAATCTGAACTAACTTTTGACAGGTTTCACAGGAATGGAGACAATATATACCGGGTTGTTATGCAGCAGCCCGGGAATAGTGTCGATGGCAGCAGTTCAGACTGGTGGGTTGTATCACCGGCAATCCTGAAACCGACATGGGAAAATGAACTGGCTGAAATTGATCTTGTAACAAAGACCCAATATAGATTCCTGACATTCAGGCATTCAAACCAGTTGACAGATGAGAGGATACTCTTCGTGGATCCTGAATTTCTTGACATTTTCACATTTCCGTTGATAAAGGGAAATAAAGATCAGGTTTTATACGATGTCAATAGCGTTGTTATTTCAGAAAAGACAGCAGGCAAGTATTTTGGGGAAGAGGATCCTGTGGGGAAAAATCTCGAGATTAACGATGGCAGGCTTCTTACTGTGACAGGAGTATTAAAGGATATCCCTGAGAATTCTCACCTTCAGTTCGGTTTCCTTATATCTTTTAAGACATTGGAGTCAATCCAGGGAAGAAGCCTGCTGAGCGATAACTGGCTTGATAATTCATTCAAAACCTACCTGACCTTAAATGAAAATACAAACCTGAAACAACTTGATGCCAAGCTGAGGAAATACGATATTGAGGGATTTAATGGCAAAAGCTGGACATTTCACCTCCAACCTCTCCGGGATATTCACTTTGACAAAAAGATGACATACGGAACAGGTGATAAGGGGACAATCCTGATCTTTATAACTGTTGGCCTTTTCATACTTTTCATCGCCTGCTTTAATTACCTTAATTTATATATTTCACATTACAGAACGCGTTTAAAGGCTGTCTCGATCAGGAAAGTTGCAGGTGCTTCCAGATGGTTATTAATCCGGCAGTTTGTCAGTGAATCGTTTTTACTGGTTTTTATTTCCTACATGATCTCACTGGTAGTTGTGTGGATAATAATACATCTGTTTGGTTCTTTCTTTAAACAGGTGCTTGATTTTCAGGCAATCTGGAGCTTACAGTTTTTCGTTGTAAGCTTTACGCTCGTTATTTTGATAGCCTTGATAACCGGGATATATCCGGCATTCTATATTACGCGAATGCATTTGTTGACAACTTTAAAGGGAGGAATGACAAAGCTGGCAATAGAACGTCAGTTTTTCAGAAAGATTATAGTGGTTATCCAGTTTACCCTCGCTGTAGTACTTATTACAGGTGCGGTTACAATAATGAAGCAACTGGTATTCATGGGAAACAAGGATCTCGGATATGAAAAGGAGAATATCATATGCCTAAACCTTGTCCGTCTTTACTATGCTGAGAGCTATAATCTGACGAACCGTATGAAATCCCTCAAGCAGGAATTACTGGATAATCCTGATATAACGGCAGTATCTGCTTCCACTGATGTGCCTTGCAGTATTGGCTGGTCAAACATACCTGTCTGGGAAGGGAAAGAAGATGATGATAATCCTTTTTTCTACAGGATGATAGTGGATTATGATTTCTTTGATCT
>CAYQBZ010000596.1:0-1789 GCA_964415855.1 uncultured Rikenellaceae bacterium | reverse complement strand
AATAGAGGACATCCATCTCCCTCAAGCGGTTTTGCTCGGAGGTAAACAGACGGGCATTTTCGATCGCAACAGCTGTTTGGTTTGCTAAAGTTAATAAGGTAAGCTGGTCATCTACTGAATATTCCTGTTCGGACCGTTTAGGACCAACAGAAAAAACCCCGACCAACTCATTTTGAACTTGTAAAGGTATGAGCAGTTCAGCATCAAGCTCGTCTAATTCCAGACTCTCGCTTCTCCATAGCGAGCGGAATTGGGGATGAACTTCAATATCATGTTTTGTGAGGGCTCGGTCATGGGTTTTCAACCAGAGAATAACTGGATGTCCTACCCGAAATGACAAATTAGCAACCTGATCTAAACCAACTTGCGAGATTAATTGATAAATCCCACTTTCTTGATCCCTTAGGAAGAATGCTGCTTTAAGGATATGTAGAGTAGAAACCACTTCATTAATAATCATGATTGTAATTTCAGAAAGGTCAAGCACTGAAGCAACCCGTCCGCTCAGGGTTTGTAACATGAGCTTGGAGTCATATTTTTCACGGAAAAATAATCTGTCAACAAACTGTTGTGCCCTAACTCGAAGAGGTTCAGCAATCAATGCAGTTATAACAGCCACGCCGAGAGAAAGTAAAAATAATCTTGCTCCCGAATAACTATTAAATAAATTTAGAGAAAGAGAAATAATCAGAAAATATGTGGAACCAATTATGATTGTGGGAATGGAGTAGAGCAGACCTTGGCGGATGACAAATCGAATATCAAGAAGTTGGTAACGAAGAATTGCATAAGCTATAACGAGGGCTGTAATACCATTAGCCGCTATATCCAAGGGATATTTACCCAAAGGAGTAAAATTTATTAAAGTAGAAACCATCATAAAGCCAATACCAAAAATCAGATACCCTAGACGATTACGACTAGTTAAGTCGGTTGTTTCTCGATACTCCCGAATTAGCTCGTACATACTATACAAACCGACAATATATCCAGGACCAACCAAGATTCCAAGAAGGGGAGCAAATTCATAATCTGATACAACTCCTCCTTCAACAACCGCATATAGAATCACCAGATTTGTGGATACTGTTAGGATGCAGGCCAATACTCCATATACTATAACTACGAATGACCATTTTCTTCTCCGCCCCACAGTCGTTTGAACAAAATGGAAAATCGTGATGAAGGTAGCAAGACCGCTTGCCGACATAAACCGGAACCAAAGGGTAGTCCTCGTTAAATCAATTAAAACCAAGAACGCACTTAAGGACCAAATCACCATTGCCATTAAATACAACCTGAAGGCATTCCGTGATGGTGTGCGAGGTTTAGAAACAGCAACGATCAAGTATAAGGCGCTGTATAGGATAAAGGCGATAATTGGTATAACGAAGTTGATATTCCAGGTCATGGGTTATAAATCTTTTATCTTCTTACCTTTCAATAAAACAATCAGTTGCTCTTTCGATGGCTGCATGTGAGGTGGTTTTGTGTGAGCGAGGTCAGCACCTTGGCTCTTTTGGTATTCTAAATAGGAATTGAATGCCCCTGTATTCAATAGATTTAGATTGAGGGCTTTATAGCCTAACATATCCTCCAGGTTGCCATAATCCGAATTTAATACCTTAAGATTCTGATGGATTTTTGCTTCAAGATCATCTTTGTCAACTGATCCTGCTGAATTGAGTTCGATAAAAAGATTTAAGTAGGCGTTAGTTTCTTTAATTTCCTTTCTGGCGACCCATTCGTTGTAGTCAATTCCTGTTTCTTCTATCGCTTTCCAAATAAT
>CAYQBZ010000595.1:443-1799 GCA_964415855.1 uncultured Rikenellaceae bacterium | reverse complement strand
ATTCTCCAAAGACTACATATTTGCTTGATTCACCAGCTTCAATATCAGGCACAAACTCTTCAATACATGATGGCAGCATCCATGTAATGAGGATCAGGACGATGATATTTTTCAGACTTCTCATTGCTATTCAGGCCAAAAATCGGGTCTTTCCGTAGTTCCTCCCAGTATGGATATTTCACAAAAAATGCAGTCTGGGGAGACTTCACCGCCACCTCCCAGATATATTGGATAGAACCTGGGGTCATAATATCGCAAAGCCTGGAAAAGCGGCCAGATACCGCATTCGGGATAAAAATTAAATTCAAGATCCGGCACATCTTTCACAAAAATCCTTTTTGTTTTTACACAGGATACCTGAAAATATCCGAGCACCTCCTGTTCAGGATTTGTAAGGTTTACCAGATTGCCCTTGGCGGGTAATGGCTGTGTTTCATACATGCCTCCCCTTTCAAGATTGTTCTTCCGCAACTGGTCCCAATAAACATACCCTTCAAGACTGAGGGCATATTGTTTGACCTGCAGGCTGTATAAATGTTTCAGGCGCTGGGTCGTATTATCCACAAAGTGCAGTGAAAATCGTTTGTAGGCATTTTCCTGCAACTCGGCTGTATTCAGGATGAAAATATCTTTGATCTGATTGGTTGCCCAGCAAACCATATGGGAAGAATCAGGCGGGTCGATATAATGCAGGATCCCGTCGTAATATCTTTCAAGAGGCAGCTCACTATGATACTCGAATGTTTCGATGACATCAAACTTGTAATAGTAATTTTCTGCACCAGGGGCATCCATGTCTAAATAGAATTGAATTCCTTCGATGAAATGCTCAGGGTTATTTGTAGCTATATTCTCCCGCGTGTAGTAAACAGAATCTATATCAGGACTGTCAAGCAGTTCTTCATATTCAGAAACCAGGTTTGTACCTGCCGGTGTAATTATCTCAAGCCTGTAAGCAATCCCGGGTATCAGGCATTCCGGAGGGATCCTGACAATATACTCACCCTCCCTGATTTCATTCGCGCCAAATGTATTTCCACTCATATCCACTATTCTCACATTACAATCATATAATGGTATATATTGGGGCTCCTGTATGGCAGACGCCAGCGCTACGGATATTATGTGGTTCTCCTTATCAGTAGCGAGCTCCCCGAATACAACATATTTATTCGACTCAATATATTCGATCTCAGGTCTGTACTCTTCAATGCATGCATGGAGGGACATAAAAGAAATCAGGAGACAATATGCTGTTATCCTAGTCTGTAACAAGATTTCCAATTTTAAAAAGCCACGATACTGTGAATAACTGAGTCCCAATAATGGAATATTGATAGCTGTTAAGTCTGCCGT
>CAYQBZ010000595.1:0-433 GCA_964415855.1 uncultured Rikenellaceae bacterium | reverse complement strand
TTGTTCCGTCCGGTCAGGTTATATATGGTGAACTGCCAGGAGCCATGAAAAAGTTTATTCTTTCTTAGATTGCCCTCGACATTTAATGAGAGGTCAAGCCTGAAATAATCTGGAATTCGGTATTTGTTCCTGCTTGAATAATCAACGTAGGGCTGATCCTGGATAAAATATACTGAAACGGGGTAAGTGACAGGTCTTCCGGTCTGATAATTTAATGTCGATGAAACGGTGACCCTTGTACTGAAATGGTAATTAAAAATGGTATTCAATGAATTTGGTATATCATAGTTGGAGGGATAGGAAATGCCATTATTGATTTTATTCCAGATTTCATCTCCGGCTACCCTTATTAAAGAGCGGGAATAGGTATAGGCTATCCATCCGTCCATCTTTTTACTGTTCAATTTCACAAAAAACTCCATGCCGTAGGAAG
>CAYQBZ010000594.1:0-1812 GCA_964415855.1 uncultured Rikenellaceae bacterium | reverse complement strand
TATCATATCCCTGCCATGCTTAGCTTTTTTCAAGCGGTTCTGTTTCGAATTTAGACAAAAAATGTGAATTGAACCTAATCACGTCACTCTTATTATAATCAAGCCAGTAGGGATAATACACCATAATATCAAGGTCGAACAGATACATTGGGTCAAGATTATCTATATCGATCATAGCGGGGTAGCCGAATACTTCAATATCAAACTTTTTTGACAGACCGTGTATGTCCTGAATTGTTTCGCTTATCACTGATGCATCTTCAGAAGCAATCACAATAATATTGCCGCTTTTCTCCGAAAGGGCATGACCCAGCCTGTTTATGGAATCATTATCGAACATCGACCGGCTATAAAAAATGAACTCTTTAAACCTTATATTCTCAAATGGCACCTTATAGCTTAAATCATTAAAAATAAGGTTTCTAAAACGTCTCACATCCTGGTCCTTACCTGCTGTATCAGAATGAATGAAGACGATATTCCTGTCATAGTATTCACTTATTTTTTCCGATAATGCCTTCTGGGCCACCTCAAGGGATGAGCTGGTCATGAATAGTGTCGGATTGTTTGCCAGAACAAAATTATTCAGCAGGGGAACCGGCGATACAACAGGGATTCCATATTCTTTTGCGTAGGAAGCGACCTTTGCAAGATTATAAGAATAAACAGGGCCTATAATAAGATCCATACCGGCCAGCCTGCCCGATTGTATCAGCCTGCTTATCGCAACCGTGTCGCTTTTAATATCGAAAGTATTCAGGTTGACAGTCAGTCCCAGTGATCGCAATGTGTCGGCAGCCAGCAAAATACCTTCATACATTTCGACGAAATCGAAACTTGGCGGATAGATCCATTCTTCAGGTCTCCTTACCGGCTTGTAAATTTTCTTTCCCTTTATTATTGTGGATGAGTCTATTTCGGTGCGTACCGCGTTTTCCTTCAGGTATAATGGCAGAAGCACTGCAACATTCAGGGATCCTGCCAGGTCTTTAACCGGAGTGAAGCCTGAAGGTCCCAGTGGCACTACCGGCTCTTCCTCCGGCAATGATAGCGAGTCAGCACGAAAAGGTTCAGTAACTGTTGCTTCTTCCAGATCAGCGACAGGTATCCTGATATAATCTCCAACCCTGGGGAACCTTATATCCCTGTTTTCTCTTCGGAGTTCCCTTACCGTAAGCCCGTATTTACCGGCAATGGAGGATAATGATTCTCCCCTCATTACCTCGTGATAGATATATTTCCTATCCTGGTTCTCAAACGTCTGCCTGTCATTCATAAACTCCCTGCGTGGAATGGCTATCTCGGCATTTACAGGCATCTTATTTATTTCGATGCCCGGATTGCTGAGGATGATCTCATTTTCAGAAACGCCGTAAGCCCTGGAAAGGGAATAGACAGTTTCCCCGGGTTTCAGACGATGATATATGAACCTTGTATTATCGTGTACCTTTGCAGGTAAAATATCGGCGACAGGTACATCTGATACCATACTTACAGGGATCTGAAGCGACTGACCTTCCTTCAGTCCGTATAGTGCAGTAGGATTTTCCTTCATGAGATCCTCGACTGTTATACCGTAGGCTCTTGAAATAGAATATGCTGTTTCCCCTTTCTTTACCTGGTGTATATAATAGGGTATACCCGCGATAGTTACTTTAATATTTGATCTTTCAACAACTACCTGCGATGAGGAAGTATTTGCAGCAAGTGATAAAATAATAACTATAATAAGGGACTTAAGTATGTCTTTGATCTTCATTTACGCTAATAAGTATCATATGAAGTAACAAAAGTAAAAACAATTTAGATTTT
>CAYQBZ010000593.1:0-1812 GCA_964415855.1 uncultured Rikenellaceae bacterium | reverse complement strand
AAATAACTTAATGCTATATTCTTTCGAGTATCTGATAAAATACATGTATATCTTTTCTTTCTGCCGCGGACCAAATGAGGCGATCTTAAGTCTGACCGGTTTCTGCCCGTGCCTGTTGATAAGGATCTCTTTCCGTCTCAATTGTATGCTGTCTATCACCACATGATATATAATTTTGCTGATGAGCCAGTTGATCCATTTAATCCTTATGCCTCCGAAGACATAGCTTATCTCCGCTTTTTCAACTTTGAATCCGTGAAGAAAAATGAATACTCCTCCGCTGAAGAGAACAATAAAATAGAATAGTTCAGGCAGGCTGCCCGAATCCACAAATCTGAAAAGCCAACTGATACCTGTTATAATGACCAGTATCCCAAGAAGTAATCTCACAGCCAATAATCCCCTGTCTCTTATTAAAAAGTTCTGCATATACAAATGTATGATTTTAAGTCCGAAGTTGGAAGTCCGAAGTCCGAAGCAGATGTGAATCCAGGATATTGTTTTTGAAGGATCAGAAATAAGAGTATAGATCAGGGATTCTCTAAAGGTAAAGTCTTATTGTGCAAATACCAGAAAAGAGAAACATCGGCATAAGAGTAATTTTCTGTTTTTAACAGTTTAGTATTGAAGAATTTCTTATCCATCATGTTTTCTATCTGTGAACTGGTTTTATCGATACCGTAGTTATAAGCCGTTGCAATGAATTTAAGTCTTGAAAGATCATCCTTCCGGTCGGTTTTATAGGTCTTTTCGCATATTTTAAGAAATGCAACCAGGTAGTTAAATTCGGTTTTAGTATCTTCAAGATCGTTTACAATTGATTTCCTGAAAATCCTGATATCATTGAAATCAGATATGGTTTTGAACAGGATCCCTGACCTGCGGTTCAACACCTCCGGAGCTTTTTCACGTATCAACTCTGCAAATGATGGCTTCATCTGGAATTGTCCTATTGAGAAGTTTGCATACTCTTCACCCAGATTTATATATAATGTCTTAAGAAGTGCAATTTCCATTTTGTCGCGTAGTGCCGAATACCGGACAAGTTCAGGAAAAATAACTGCAACTGCCATGCTATAAGGGATATTATTTCTTCTCAGTATTGAGTCCATCCAGCTTCTGTTCTCTTTTTCAAAAACCATCGCCTTATTCCAGTCATCAGCGAAAAGTTCTGCATAATTAATGGATTGTGACCAGGCCCTGGCCAGATAATTGTTCAGAAGAAGCAAGACAAAAAATATCCTCAGTATGTTCAGCCCGAAATACCTGTGCAGAGGAGGGTGGAAGTGACGGGAAGCTGACAGTACTACCGCTATTCCGGGTAGCAAAGGTATGTTCACTGGGGACATAGCCACAATACCGTATTATTTTTAAACCAGGCAAACACAGATATGTAAGCAGCTTAATTCATTTCTCTAAAATGGGATCTTGCATTGCATAACAGCATTCTTACCGGGAGAATAATAATAATAAGCCAGGGAAATCCTTCCGTTTTCCTTAATTAAACGGGGATTGGACAGATCCGACATGGTCTTCCCATCGCTGAACGTCAGCGGACCGTATTTGTATGAAGCGTACCTGGTATTGTCAGAACTGATGAAAAGATCCGTTGCACCGATAGCATCATTGTTCAGACTAAACAAAGCCTTCCCTTGCAGGTTAAACACCTTATCATAGGTTGTAAACAGGATATCGTCGTATTTTATATTTGCGTTCAGGGCTTCCCCCTGCGATTTTAGGAAGTCGTAATTTACATCCGGAATATTAGTAATAAGCTTTGGTACTGTATTCATTGCACCTCCTGTTTCAGCC
>CAYQBZ010000592.1:0-1815 GCA_964415855.1 uncultured Rikenellaceae bacterium | reverse complement strand
GTTAATTTTGAATCCATGATTACGTGTATTATTTATTGCAAATATACGTAAAAAATTTAAATTGTACGTGATATATTAGTACTATTTATACGTGTTTAAAATATTGCGAAGGAGGGTGCTCACACTAACAAGATGACGTTTATGGATTTGCTGAGTATAATGTA
This sequence comes from uncultured Rikenellaceae bacterium, assembly GCA_964415855.1. Taxonomy (GTDB): domain Bacteria; phylum Bacteroidota; class Bacteroidia; order Bacteroidales; family VadinHA17; genus LD21. Next base: position 1,651 of record CAYQBZ010000592.1, on the reverse strand, counting down.
TGTTTTGAGGCCATTTTGATATCCCATCCCGGGTTTTACCGGTCTGATGGAGAAAAAGTAATAATAGCACAGAAAAAAGAGAAAAAAGGTGCTGGTTTTCAGATCTTTAAACTTATGCCAAACAAGAACGGGAAATTGGCATATGAGATCAAATAATTAAATTATAAGGTTTAATACCAGATACCTCACCATTTTGTTGACGAATTCGTTGACGCTTTTTACATCAGGAACCGATTCTCTAATATACTTTATATCAAGCATATACAATTTAGGATTTAATGATTTTATAATATGCAAAAATCAATCAGAATATTTTCAGATTCCTTGTTTAGTATTTTTTGGATATGTTATATCGTAACTTATGGTAAGTCAATGCTGTCTTTGACTGTTTGTTATTACTCCTCCTGCTGTCCTGCAGTCTCAGATATGGAAAAAGCTGTCAAGCCGGTTTCCCTTTTTCAGCCGGTAATGGTAGTAGAAGAGTACAAGAGCGACAGGAAGGATTGAAACAGAAACAATGAGAGACCACCTGATATTCATGTTGCCGTGCACGTATTCATCCAATATTATCTCTGTTACAATGCAGTATCCTGAAAATACAATTAGTGCCGCAGCGATGATATTCAGCCCTTTCAAACGGGCAGTCTGGTGAAGAAAGATAATAATCCCCACGGCAATAAATGCGGCAATCGTGGCCGGAAGGCCCAAAGGGAAGAACCATTCCCTGCCTGTGGAAATAAGGTCAATAAAATACAGAGATGCCAGGATTGTAAGCATCAGGGAGGTGACCATTATTAAAGTTCTTTTGTATACGAACTGGTAAAGTGTCAGGATAACCCATGCTGCTGCTATCGATACATCAGAAAAGAGTGACCATTTCAGCCCTCGGGTGATTATCAGGTCAATGATCGTACAAATAGCGATTCCTGAGAAGGCTATTATCCCGCTTAATTCCCAAAGGTACCTCCTGTTTTCTGTTTTTTGAAGCTGAATAAGAGCTGAAGGATAATTACCGGAATTAATTTCCTGTTCTTCCCTGGTTCCCGGATCCTTGCCGCAAAGGGGGCATATCTTCAATCCGTTATCCAACTCTACTCCGCAATTAACACATAATGTCATACTCATTTCTTTTAATTGTAATTCAAAATCTTAACATGAATACCGGAATCTGAAAGATACCTTAATATATGCCGTTCAAGTTCATGCGATTGTGTGAGATTACAAAAAGTGATCCTTAACCTGCCTTTAAAGGATACCAGACCAATGTTTACCTTCACATTTGGATTGGGAGGAGGCGGAGTGAGCTCAAAGGAATCGACCATATCCACCATCTCTCCCGGGAGAGTTACCAGTCCAAGATTAGTTACGAGCCCTGTCAGACGTTTTGAAGAAAGCTTACTGTAAATGTAGGCGATAACCATTTTTTTAATGAACAGGGGCAGTATCCTGACGATAAACATTTTTTCATAACTGACATTCGATGACAGAAATCTGGATATCTGTTTGATATCCATTCCTGTTTGCAACTGGTGATGAACTGATTTCAGTATCTCTTCAAATGTGTAAGTCCCAAGTCTCACATCAATTTCAGGAGCTACAAAAAGAGAAAAATTGCGCATTGTCCTGCTGGGAAATTTTTTTCTCATGTTAA
>CAYQBZ010000591.1:0-1864 GCA_964415855.1 uncultured Rikenellaceae bacterium | reverse complement strand
TCAGATGATATTGATATCGCAGAAGGATTATCAGCTGGATTTTCAGTAAGGGATAAGGTATGGTTCGAGTTTTACGGACTTACAGGTGATCTGAATTATTATTCAGGCAGCAACGGCCTATACATTTATAACAGTGCAGATATCCTTACGAAGAAGTTCTTAGCCAGGATAGTCCTTCCAATTAAAAAGCCCGGTATTACATTTTTTGCAGGCGGTGGAATAAGCTCTTATTCAAGCTATTTCAATCCTTTTAATGGAATTATGTCAGGTATTACTGGTAAATTAAATTATAACAGTTATAATATAACAGGAGGTATATCATGGAAATTCTAAAAAGAAACTTAATTGCAGCGGTAATTTTACTTTGTTCGGCATCTTTTTCCCAGGCTCAGGAATTTGTAAAGCTCAGGGATGCCTTTCAAAAAAGTTACATACAGGAGGCGACCGGTGAATATCTTGGGGCAATCGCTTCCCTTAAAGATGTTTACGATGAAAATTCATATGAGATCAACCTCCGGCTGGGATGGCTTACCTACCTGTCAGGTAACTTTACAGAATCAAAAGCCTATTATAATAAAGCCGTAACGCTGATGCCTTATTCAGTAGAATCACGTCTTGGCCTTGTTTATCCCCTGGCTGCCCTTGGTAACTGGACAGAGGTTATTGCTCAGTATGAGAAGATACTCGGTATAACACCAAATTATTCAATAGTCCTTCATCGGCTCGGTCTGATATATTACGGGAAGGGTGATTTTGATACAGCAAAAAAGTACTTTGTCAAGGTAGTAAATCTCTTTCCTTTTGATTATGATGCATTAACTATGCTTGCCTGGACACACTTGAAGCTGAATAATTTCAGGGAAGCAAAAGTATTGTTTCAGAAAGCTCTTCTTAACACTCCCAATGGTTCATCAGCTGTTGAAGGACTGGATCTGCTGAAATGATATAAAAGGCCGGTTTACAAAAAATAGAACTTATTCAGTTTGTATTTTGGCTGTAAAACTTGCAAATTGCAGTATAATTGATCAGACGTCTGACACTTGTTATACTCTGTAATAAATTCTATTAAATATATCCGAATATGAAAAAAGACAATCTGGGTAGACGCGATTTTCTGAAGAAAACCGGGACTGCAGCATTTGCACTGACGCTGATTCCCCGGCATGTGTTTGGAGGGAAAGGCTTCACACCTCCAAGTGACCAGCTGACAAAAGGGATTATCGGCGTTGGAGGCATGGGTAGGGGGCATATTAATTATGAGGGAACAAAACTGCTTGCAGTGTGCGATGTGGATAAATCTCAATCAGGTAATTGCAATGGCTGGTGGAGACGTGGCAGGATATCATGACTTCCGCGAGTTGATAGCCAGGCCTGATATAGATGTTGTACATATCGCCACACCTCCCCACTGGCACGGTATAATATCCTTAACAGCTGCTGAAGCCGGCAAGGATATCTGGTGTGAAAAGCCAATGACGCGTACCATCGGCGAAGGAATAAAAGTAGTTGAGGCAGTACAGAAAAACGGTTCTATGTTCAGGCTGAACACCTGGTTCCGGTTTAAGGACCAGTTCTATGGTCTGGGTACAACTGTCAGGCCGCTTAAGAAACTTGTCGATAGCGGTGTTCTCGGATGGCCCTTAAAGGTAACAGTAAGCGGGATAACCGGATATGACTGGAAGTTTTACTGGAGCGGATTATATAACCTGAAGCCGATGCCTGTTCCTGAAGAACTTGACTACGACTTCTGGCTCGGTCCGGCTCCGTATAAACCATATAACCCGGAAAGGGTCCATTCAAAATTCCGAGGTTACTGGGATTATGACGGAGGCGGTTTAGGAGATATGGGTCAGCATTATCTTGA
>CAYQBZ010000590.1:0-1885 GCA_964415855.1 uncultured Rikenellaceae bacterium | reverse complement strand
ATATCCGCGTCTGTAAAATATTCAAAGGCAATGGTATATGGTCCTCCGGAAGACAGTTCATAAGGTCCTGTAATTGTTTCCATACGACCATAATCATCGAAGGTGTATCTTATCTTCTGGCTGTTTTTATCCGTAATTTCAACAGGCATACCCCATTTGTAATCGTACTCTGAAGTTGAAGTATATCCGTAAGCATCGGTAATCCTGCTGATATAGGAATGGATTACCGGATCATACTCATAGCCGTACCACATCCGTTCACCCGAGTAATTTTCAGGACGTGTCATCTTTATCAGGTTGCCATATTCATCGTACTGCATGTCAAACCGGGCGTACTGCTCACCTGAAATGAATTTTCTTATCTGGATGATATTCCCGTATTCATCTGCCTCGGTCTCGTTTTTACGCCTGAGACCTTCAACTGTAGATACTTCCTGCAATGCCGGTATGGAGTATATGTACTTATCATTATTGCCATGATACTGAATTGCGACAGAATACCAGTCATTTATATTTCCCGAGGAATAGTCATTATACAAAGAAATGTTACCGAGTGTATCGTATTCATATGTTACACGAGTGCTAATAAGAGGAGTGGAAGCTCCAAGGTAGGAATATTTCCTGGTCTCCTCCAGCGCAACAAATATAGGATCCCTGTCATCTTTTGCATAAGTTCCGGGAAGAGTCTCACCAGTATGGACATCATGTAAGGAATAAAAATTCTCCATACCTGATTGTCTTCTTCCTTCGCTGTCAGTAAGAACCTCCGATAGCATCATTCCCCTGGTATAATAACCGGAGGTACTGAATCGCTGCTCCAGTGTGCGGTAAATTGCGTTTCCGTTGCGGGTATCATGATAATTGGTTTTTACCGATGCAAAGCCATAGAACTGCCGCTCGTGCCGGTCATAAAAACCACCTTCATATTCAAATGAAGTATAGGTTGTATCTGCCCCGTCACCCTGAAGGCCGTCAAATACACTTACCGATTTAAGAGCCATTTTACCCCCCGGATGATCATAAACTGCCGGAGTCAGAAGATAATCGAGGGAGAACTCACTTCCGAGCGGAAGTTCTACAGTTTTCAATATGTTAGTACGGAAGATTGTGGACGATCTGACTTTAAGCTCATTTTCCCTGTCAGAAGAAAGGAAATCAGGCATCCCGTCACCGTCGATATCTGCCAGTTGAGTCAGGATATGGCTTGTGCCGCTGCTTACCGTTGCAGAAGGATTAACGCATATCTTAATGAAAAAGATCGGGATAGCAATACCAACAGTGAATCCGGCATTGGCAGACTGTCCAACTGACTCTCCCGCATTAAGTGAACCCAGACCCGACCACTTAAGTGGCGCCGCAAAACCACTGCCCGTATTAAAATAAACAATATCTCCCTTAACCATATCAGGCAAGCCATCTGCATTAATATCCATAAAGACTTCATTAGCTTCATTATCAGTCTTTGAGATAGCTACACCTGCAGTAATACTTCCATTAGAAATATTAACACCTATACCTCCTCCGTAGTCCTCGCTTTCACCTTCACATATCGCGTCAAGATTCCAAAGTTCTGCCGGAGCATAGGAATATCCCAGATTCAACCTTACGATACCGTTGGAATAGACCTTATCAGGCAATCCGTCCCCATTGATATCCAGCCAGGTTTGTTCCGTATGGTCGGTATTGGTAGAGAAGCTGCCACTAAGGCCTATTGACGATTTTGATGTTTCCTCGGCAGATTCTGCATTCTTATTGGTCCTGGAGTTATCGCTGGTTTTTTTTGACATTGAATTTTTTGCAGGATTACCTGAACCTGAATTAATTGATATTGCATAGACAAAACTACCACCCAGCGTAAATCCGACTGCTTCAGAACTTGAATAAA
>CAYQBZ010000589.1:0-1890 GCA_964415855.1 uncultured Rikenellaceae bacterium | reverse complement strand
GGGAAGTTACCCCTGTTTATTACCGCTACATGCGAATTCAGCCGCTTCGACGACATTGACATAAATGTTGTGACCAGGGAAATGTCGGGAAAGACTTCAGCCGGGGAGATGGTGCTTCTCAGCAACAAGGGAGGTGGTATAGCATTAATGTCCACTACAAGGGTAGTTTACTCGGCACCCAATTTTTTCCTCAACCGGAACATCTTTAACTACGCATTTAGCCGTGACGGGAACGGTAATACCTTACGGTTAGGCGACATTATAAGGATAGCTAAGAATAATTCCGGAAGCGGGTCGAACAAGAGAAACTTTACCCTGCTTGGCGATCCGGCGTTGAAATTATCGTACCCATATTATGGAAAGATCATTACAGATTCCATAAACAATAAAGCTGTTACGGAAAATATCGACAGTCTCAAGGCACTCGCACTGGTAACTGTTGCAGGACATGTTGAGGATCCTGAAGGTGTTATAATGAATAACTTCAACGGAGTAGTCTCACCAGTTGTGTATGATAAGGCAAGCACCATAAAGACTCTGGCAAATGATGGCGGGCAGGTTATGGAATTCAAACTGCGACATAACATACTTTCCAGTGGCAAAACTATGGCTAAAAACGGCAGGTTTAAATATACCTTCATTGTGCCCAGGGATATAGACTATTCGTTCGGGACAGGAAAGATCAGCTATTATGCAAACGATTCCGGCTCCGACATGAGCGGATACTTTTCCGATATTGTTGTAGGAGGATTTTCACAGACAGCTGTTGTTGACACCAGTGGCCCTTATATACAGATTTTCATGAACGATACTCTGTTCAGGAGCGGTGGAATTACGGATGATCATCCAAGACTGCTTGCGATAATCGAGGATTCGGGTGGTATTAATACAACAGGATCAGGAATCGGACATGACCTTACAGGCTTTCTCGACAATGACCCAAACAGATCATTTGTACTCAACAACTACTTTATTAATGATTTCGACAATTATAGAAGGGGAAGGATACTGTATGATCTTCCTGCTCTGACTGAAGGCAGCCACAGCTTATCTGTAAAAGCCTGGGATAATTTCAATAATTCCTCCGTTGAATCCATACTCTTCATGGTTGAAACGGATGGGAAATTCATACTTAAGAATCTGCTTAATTACCCTAATCCATTCCAGGAGACTACAATATTCAGAGCTGAACACAACAGATCCGGAGGTGAATTCGACATTACTATTAATATATTTAATCTTAACGGAAGGATTATTAAAATCATCAAAACCAAGGCTGCAACGACTGGTTATTCACTACCTCCCATAACCTGGGACGGTAATGATGATGGTGGCAGAAGAGTAGGTAAGGGAGTATACCCCTATACTGTTACTGTATCTTCAGAAACGGGGGAAACTGCCAGAGCATCAGGACGAATGATTATTTTGTGATATATATGCAATATTAGGGGTGAAAAATTGTTTTATATTTGTATAATCGTAGATTTATTAAAATCAGCATGGACAAAAAGAAAATTGGCGTATTTTTATTTCTATTTACCCTGACATGTCAGTCAGGACTTATTGCCCAGGAGACTACGGGAGAGCTCAATGCCATACAGACCGTGGTCCCGTTCCTGACAATTGCTCCCGATTCACGGGCCGGAGCTATGGGTGATGCTGGTGTTGCAACAACACCTGATGTATACAGCATGCACTGGAACCCTGCCAAATTTGCCTTTATAGATGGTAAAGGAGGTGTTGGAATTTCATACTCACCATGGCTAAGGAACCTGGTCCCTGACATCAATATCGCCTATCTGGCAGGTTATAAAAGACTTGATACCAAACAGGTCTTAAGTGCAAGTCTTCTATATTCATCACTTGGTGATGTGCCGTTCACAGATGACT
>CAYQBZ010000588.1:0-1903 GCA_964415855.1 uncultured Rikenellaceae bacterium | reverse complement strand
TCATAAGAAACTGTTCCCATAATGTCATAAATACCGGCTGCCTTGCTTTCCCGGTAAATATTAAAAGCTGCAAGGGGTGCTTTTGATTGTTTTTCCCAGATCACCAGGTTGTAGCCTGTAAGCGGATCGACAGTTACCATACATATCTGAGGTACAAGGTAAAGGGTGGCAGGGGTCGTGGCAGCCTCTCCGCAGGAATTCGAAATTATACAGGTATAGTCACCTTCATCATCCCAGGAGGGTGTGTTGAGATTATATTCCGGCAGGGTTGCATTGGGAATAGCCTGCCCATCCAGTGACCACTGAAAATTGAGCGGGGCAGTACCATTGAATACTACCTGAAATTTTACCGGTTTCCTGCTTTCCCGCCAGGAATCCTGAGGTTCAACAAGAATTTCAGGAGGTGATGTGACCTTCAGGAAAACGGTGTTAGACGTGACAGATCCATATGAATTACCGACTTTGCAGAGATAGATCCCTTCATCAGTCACTGTAAGGGAATCGAAAACAAGGCTGTCATTGCAGGCGCCGGGAATAATAACTCCGTTTTTGAGCCACTGGAAAGTTGCTGAATCGGCATCTGTAAAGCTGACATACATCATATGGCTGTCGCCGCAGCAAAATCCTCCTCCGGCGGGTTGATGGACAATGGAAGGGATTTGCCCCTGATTCTCATAAGCGCCCATGTCAATTCTTCCGCCATGAATCCTGGGATTTCCTTTCATATCCACCCTGAGCAGACCCAAACCGGTTGTGTCCTGCAGGCCTCCGTTGATGCCCGGGGATATGGCAGACAAGGAATAATCGGATGCGGCTACTTCATCATCCGGTCCCGGACCTGCAAAACCCAGCGGATTCATAAAGACGGGCTCATCATTCAGCATATCAGTACAGATCCCCCCGCAATTATTCAGAGGCATGTAACTGGACTGGATGGTATATCCGCTTCCCGGTAAAGATACTATACCGGGCCCCATTATGCAGTTTCTTATCCGTAAATAATCCACATCATTAAAATGAATCCCAACGTTATTATAAATTGTGTTATTTGTCGCTTCAAAATTACTCCCTGCCAGATGAACGATGCCGCTGTTATGAATGATACTGTTACCGATCAGTTTCAGATTTGCTCCCTGAAGGTTCAGGGGCCCCTGCTGACAGTTATTATTTACTATGAGATTGTTGACAAGGGTGATATTGGTTCCTGAGAGAAAGACCGGATCTCCCTGATTATTTAGGAATGTATTTGATCTTAACGTGATATCGGAGCCGCTGAATGATCTGAATATGGCTGCCTTATTAACAAAACAGTTCCTGAAGGTGCAATTTTCGATAAGGATCTTACCGCTCTCATCGGCAGTGAATAACCCGAAAATGGTATTGTTCAGGTTGAAATATTTACCGTATTCAAAAATACAATGCCTGAATTCCTTTGGCTTATAGTAACACAGGCAAATATTTTTCCATCCTCCGGCCGTACTTGAATCATTGCTGAAATTCAGGGTGTCATTGCAGGTAAACAGAACCGGTGCATCTTCCTTGCCCAGCACATATAACGAATCGAGTACCTGGAACATATAGCTGCCCGTGAAGCAAATCACCACACCCGGGTATACCGACACTTTTTTATTGATAGTCAGATCGCCGGTTATATAGACCGTATCAGCGGCCCATGTCTCGGGGGTGTTAATGAATAAGGCAGGGGTGTAGGTATTCAGACGGTACTCGGCGCATCCTATATCGACATCTCCATAGTTAATTCTTCTGTTCGCGCGTATATCGGTCTTTATATCATATGCTTTGATGAATGTATTATCTCCAAGATTAATAAGGGAGGAGGATGTTGTTAAAAGCCAGTCATCAACAGTGCTGTATTCACCAACCCCGGCAGCTGATGTCGGAT
>CAYQBZ010000587.1:0-1905 GCA_964415855.1 uncultured Rikenellaceae bacterium | reverse complement strand
TCACACGGGTGCTCACAAGATAAACAATGCTGTTGGTCAGGCTCTCTTAGCAAAGCGCATGGGCAAGAAAAAGCTCATTGCAGAAACAGGAGCGGGTCAGCATGGTACAGCAACAGCAACAGTTGCTGCCTATTTCGGTATGGAGTGCGATGTATATATGGGGGCAAGGGACATCAAAAACCAGAAATCAAATGTTTATAGGATGAAAATTCTCGGGGCAAATGTTATAGAAGTCACAAGCGGACAAGCAACTCTAAAAGATGCAGTTGATGAGGCGCTCAAAGCATATGTCCAAGAGACAGATAATGCATATTATCTGCTTGGTTCTGTAGTGGGACCGAGACCGTATCCTATGATGGTCAGAGACTTTCAAAGTGTGATTGGTAAGGAGGCTAAAAAGCAGATTATGGAAAAAGAGGATAGACTTCCTGATGCTTTGATCGCGTGTGTCGGAGGTGGTAGTAATGCGATGGGTTTATTTAGCGAATTTATTCCTGATTCGAAAGTTCAACTGATTGCAGCAGAGCCTGCTGGACTTGGAGTAAATTCGAATAGACATGGACTAGCTTTGATGAAAGGGAAAGAAGGAATAATTCATGGCTTCAAGACTTTAGTTCTACAGGATAAGAGGGGGCAAATTAAAGAGTCTTATAGCGCAGCTTCAGGTTTGGACTATCCAGGAGTTGGTCCAGAACTAAGTCACTTGAAAGAATCCGGAAGGCTTAAAACTGTCGGAGTCACAGACAAACAAGCAGTGGAGGCATTTGAATTACTCTCAAAATTAGAGGGAATTATACCTGCGTTGGAATCTGCTCATGCAATTTTCGCTGCAGTTGACTATGCCAAAGAACTTGGAAAAGGTAAGGTCATAATCGTCAATCTCTCGGGCAGAGGCGATAAAGACGTCGAGAATGTTTATGAGAATTTCTTGAAGAAGTGATAGGTTTAGCAGGCATTGAAAACCAAATAGTATCGGAAAGTCGTTATCGGGATGTACCCTATACACATGCGTTTATTGCGCAAAATAGGTTTAATCCTTATTGTCTGGACAACGTGATAGACATAGGAAGCTGTGCTGATATTGATCCAAATCGGGAAATTGGTATCTCTAAGTACCATGCGGATTGCCCTTTAATACTTTATTTGTATAAGGACGAATATGGACAACTAGAACGGATATCTGCTTTCCATTTGCCTGCTGACGATGAGAGTATAAACAGTATGATTTTAGAACCATTGAAATATAGTATGACTACAACAGTTCAAATGGAGCAGCCGGATTTGACCTTAGTATTCGTTAACGATGGTTTTAGAAACCCGGATTTAAGTGAACAAAAGCGGTTAGCCTTGAAAGCAGAACTTGAGGCATATGTACTTGAGGTGTTAGAAGAGACAGGGAATGAGGAAGTTAAGCTTGTTAGGATTTCTACAGAGGGCTATGGGGTTCATCGAGACCAACAACGTATAGATTATATTTTTGATAGTGAAGGAATAAGTGTCTGGAGTAATATAGATTTTGACAGGCATGAATTAGCAACTTGTTATGGTTATAATGATCTGTTTTTATAAGCATAAAATTTCAGCTTTCTCTTCAGATAGAGTAAAATAGTTATTAAATTAATAAAGAAACATGAAAAATGATTTATCAAAACAAACACTGGTCACTGGGATAACTCCAAGTTCGGCTCGCGGCCTGCACCTGGGTAATTACCTAGGTGCGGTCAAGCAACACATTGAGTTCCAGGATAAAGTAGCACACGCAAATTATTTCATTGCAGATTATCATTCTCTAAATACCGTTTTTGATCCAAAACAGGTAAGAAGTAATGTTTACAATACTTATTTAGACTTCCTTTCGCTTGGTTTGGAGCCAGAAAGAGAAAACGTGAATTTTTATATCGAAAG
>CAYQBZ010000586.1:0-1912 GCA_964415855.1 uncultured Rikenellaceae bacterium | reverse complement strand
CCCTGATGCCCATTTTGCTGTCTTTCCTGAGAAGCTGGTAGAGCCGATGATTAAGGCAGGATGCCCAGAGAAAGTTTGTGTCAAATGCAGACAGCCGAGGGAGAGAGCTTATAAGATTAATGGTGGAACAATAGGCAAGTCATGGCATGACCATTCAGCAGATTTGCAGTGTGGGATGCATCAATCAATTGGAGGGATTAATAATCAAAAAGATAAGAATGGTAAAAAATATTTTCGTAAGTTCAAAGGTTATTCCTCATGCTCCTGTAATGCTGGATTCAAGCCAGGGATAGTTTTAGACCCTTTCACAGGTTCAGGAACAACATGCGTAGTGGCAAAGAAGGAAGGAAGGGACTTTATCGGGATAGACATCCAGCCGAAGTATGTTGAGATGGCCGAAAAGCGTTTACAGAAAATTCCAGAGAGGTTAGACAGAATGGAGACACCATGTTAATAAAAATAGCCAAAAGGCTCTGTGAGGAAGGAATGAATCCCAAAGAGATAGCAGAAGACCTGAAGATGGAAGAAGAGGAAGTGAAAAAATACATACTCGAACTGAAGGTATTGGGATGGGTAAAGGAAAAGATTTACGGCAGCAACCATTTCCATGAACTTACCCAGAAGGGAATAACCCAGATAGCGATAGAGGAAAGCAGGTGTGACATCTGTGAGCATCCTAAGTTCCTTTCAGAATCAAGGAAGTCAGGAACGTCATGCGTTTGCGGTAAGAGGTATTACAATGGAATGGAGTGGAAAACATGAATCATAATCCGTTTGGATATAAATGCAAGGAGTGGTTAAATGGCTGATTGGAGCTGGTTCCTGCCGGCTTTGGAATGGCTGATAGGGATAGTAGTCTTGATAATCCTACTTACTGGAATAAAGATAAACAAGGAGTGGGAAAGAGCAGTCATTTTAAGGCTTGGAAAATACATCAGGACAAAGAAAAGCGGACTCTTCTACATAATACCCTTTATAGAGAGCGGGTATCGGCTTGACACAAGAACGCAGGTCATGAACGTGAAACCGCAGGACATAATAACGAGTGACAGCGTTACCGTGCAGGTTGATGCGGTTGTCTATTACAAGGTCAAGGACGATAAGCCAGAAAAGGCAATCCTTAACGTGGAAGATTTTGAGGACGCTTCAACCAAGTATGCCCAGACAACCCTTAGAGATATAGTAGGCCAGAAGACCCTTGACGACCTTCTGACAAAGAAGTCAGAAGTGGGGGAAGAGATAAAAACAATTCTTGACGAATTGACAAACCCTTGGGCAATACAGGTTGAGAGTGTTGAGATAAAGGATGTCATCATACCCAAGCAGCTCGAGAGGGCAATGGCTAAAGAGGCCGAAGCCATCAGAGAGCAGAGGGCAAGGATAACAAAGGCAAAGGGTGAGTTTGAGGCATCAAAGAAGCTGGAAGAAGCAAGCAGCGTTCTTGCCAAGAGCAAATACGGAATGGAACTAAGAAAGTTACAAACATGGCAGGAGATAGGCGCTGAGCAGAACTCCCTTATCGTGGTTGTCCCTGGAGAATCAAAGATTGATTCATTGGGCCTGACCGCGCTGGGAAAGACAATAGTGGAGGGGGCCAAGAACCCCTCCACCCCAAAGGGGGGCCATGATTGAGGAAACAATATTAAATACATTACCAGTGGTGGTCATTGCAGCTATCATCATAGGCGCATTGATGTTTGTAATTAGAATCGGAGAATCAGAAGAGGATTCAACCCTTGATGAGTATGATAACGAGGAATTAGATGATGAGGAATTAGATGATGAATATGAGGAACCCAGAAAGAGCAAGGTTGTGAGGAAGATATGAAACCAATAACAAGCTACACAAGTTACAAAGAAGTTACAAAAACGAAAAAGAAAAACGTAACTTTAAGGGTATTGGAGCTTCACA
>CAYQBZ010000585.1:0-1918 GCA_964415855.1 uncultured Rikenellaceae bacterium | reverse complement strand
TCACAAGGCCGTAATTGAGAATAAGGAGAAAGAATCGGGCATTTCCATCCATCTTGTGAATGAAAAGTATGATGAAGGAGCCATAATATTCCAGGCGAAGTGCCGGGTCCTGCCGGATGACACCCCGGAGTCACTGGCTGAAAGAATACATCAGCTGGAATATAAACATTATCCGGAAGTTATTGAGAAGTTGCTGACGCACCAGGATTAAAACCCACAACCGACAGGGTATCTGTCATCGTTGAATCCCGGATCTGTATTTGATCCAGGTTGAACATCACCAACGTTTTAACAGAATCAAACCGGGCCATGTTTTCCTCCTTAACAGGTTCAACGGGAGGGGCATCTACTTTCAACGGATCTACGGGCGATCCGTTTTTGTAAAACCTGAAATCCAGATGAGGTCCTGTCGATAAGCCTGTGCTTCCCACATAACCGATCACATCACCCTGCTTCACATAGGCTCCGGTCTGAATACCTTTACCGTAACCACTAAGGTGAAGGTAAGCAGTAGTATATACGCTGTTGTGCCTGATCTTAACCATATTACCATTTGCACTTTTGTAGGATGTTTCTATGATCTTACCATCGCCGATAGCATGAACAGGTGTGCCAACTGGTGCAGCATAATCGACTCCAAGGTGAGGCCTGCGGATCTTCAGAATAGGGTGCATCCTGCTGTAAGAATACCTCGAGCTGATCCTGGAATATCTTAACGGGGCTTTCAGAAAGGCCCTGCGCAGGCTGTTCCCGTCCTCGTCGAAAAAGGTTAAAACGCTGTCCTGCTCAAACGGGATAGCATAAAAATCCTTCCCGGCATGATAAAAACAGGCACCGAGTATCTCTCCCAGACCAATATACTGGGTGTCGACATAATGCTGGTCATAAATTACCTTGAACTGGTCTCCTTCCTGGATACCAAAAAAGTCGATATTCCATGCGTAGATCTCTGATAATTCAATCGCCATCATTGGATCCAGGTCATTTTCCTTCATGGTCATCCAGAGCGATGAATGGATGGTCCCCCCGGCCCTGTGTTCGGAAATAGTTACCTCTTTCTCACTTCGGCTCACCGTAATACTGTCTTTTAATCCTACCAGGATATATTCAACAGGAGTATGTTCATATACGAAATATTGAACTGCTTCGGAAGTGTCCCTGGTGCAAAAAACTTCATAAGGCTTTCCGTACCTGATTTTTCTGAAATCAAAGACTTTATTATGGTTGGTAGCGATTTCGTGAATGTCTTTCCCGCTTACACCATATTCCAGCAGCAGATCAGACAGGCTTTGATTCTTCCGGATAATCCCTTTGTGTATGGTAAAAGAATCCACCGGGAGTCCGTATTCCCTGATAATTACCGGTATGGGTCTAAGGCTGTCCGGATATTCGACCAGTATAGGCCCATCCCCGGGAAGTAACAGGGAACGAATCGATACGTAGACAACCACACCAAGCAGGATTAAAACAGGTCCGCCCAGTATGATCAATCGCCTTAACTTCATCCGGTAAAAATAGCGCGGTTATACAACCACATTAATAATTTTATTCGGGACAATTATAAACTTCCTTGGTACCTTCCCGTCCAGCCATTTCTGTGCTTTTTCATGTTCCAGGATGATTTTTTTGATCTCTTCCTGGTCCATATCCAGGGGAAGTTCTACCTTGAACCGCAGCTTACCGTTGAAGGATACAGGATACTCATAAGCCTGTTCAACCAGTAACTTTTCATTATATTCCGGGAAGGGCTGGTCAGATATGGTCGGGGCCTGTCCCAGTATCTCCCAGATCTCCTCAGCCAGGTGGGGGGCAAATGGCGATAATACCATCATAAACTGTTCAGCTGTTTCCTTCGCTACTTTTCCTTTTTTAATGCAGAGATTGGTAAAGATCATCATCTGGGATATGGCCGTATTGA
>CAYQBZ010000584.1:0-1922 GCA_964415855.1 uncultured Rikenellaceae bacterium | reverse complement strand
GCCCTGTATTTCAACAGCTTGTGAATTAAGTATCTGCCTGCAAAGAAGAAGGAGAATAAAGGCAGTCAGGACTTTTTTCATTTTATTATATCGGTTGTCTGTATTTGATCAGATTGGCAAAAGTAAAATATTTATATTTATGCTCTCATTCTCGAAAAACAATTTTAACACTTCCATCAATAGAAATTCTATGAAAATGAAGCACAGGTTATTACTGATTACACTTTTAGGTCTGTCTGGCATCTCGTATTCACAGGTTGCGGATTTCAGGACCGCAGAGAAATTCCTGGATTCTAACATGGAGTCAAAATACGGTGATCTGGAGGTAAATGCAAACTGGATTGATAAGAGTGATATTTTCTGGTACTCGTTTAAAACATCTGCCGGCAAGAATTATTATATTATAAATGCTTCAACAAAGTCGAAAAAACCTCTTTTCGACAGCCGTTACATGGCTTCAGAGCTGAAAAGAATCACTCATCATCCCTACAATGAGCTGGACCTTCCTGTTTCGGATATTAAATTTGAGAAGAACAGTACAACCAGATTTACTTTCGTAGCCGGCTCACTTAAATTCATGTTCGATATGTCAACTCAGAAACTTGGTCAGCTTGATACTGTAAGGAGAGATAGGAGAAGGTCCTCCTGGGCCAGTTATTCACCTGACAGCTCATGGATTGCATTCGCGAAGAATTATGATCTTTATCTTATGAGAGCCAAAGATAAGGACAGCATTGAATATCGTCTTACTACCGATGGGGAAAAGTATTACAGCTACGGGGGTTCTTATAATTCAAATGATACCACACGCGATCGCAGGGTAAGGGCAAATATAAACTGGTTTAAAAACTCTCAGAAGTTCTATGTTGTCCGAAGGGACGTCAGGAAAGTGAAAGATCTTTTTCTGGTGGATGTCCTGGCCCGGCCCAGACCCAGGCTTGAAACATACAGGTATGCTATGCCTGGAGAGGAATTTGTCCCTCAGTATGAACTTTCAATTTTTGATGTGGTATCAAAGAGCAGGATAGATGTAGATACAAAGAAATGGAAGGACCAGACCATCAGTGTGGAATGGACTTCGCGGGAATCTGCTGATAAACTTATCTTTATCCGTACCGATCGGCTGTTGAAAAACCTCGATGTATGTATGGTTGATGCCGGAACGGGTGCTGTCTCAGTGCTTTTTTCCGAGCAGACATGGCCCTATTTCAATAATGATTACTCCACACTGGCAGTCCTTAATGAAGGTGAGGATATAATATGGTGGTCGGAACGTACAGGCTGGGGACAACTTTACCTGTACGATGGAAAAGGAAACCTGAAGAACCGGATAACAGATGGTTATTTTGTTACAGGAAAAATTGAACGGATTGACACAACAGGACGTATGATATATTTTGAGGGTTTTGGAAGAGAAGGTGGTGTACATCCTTACTACAGCATGAAATACAAGGCTTCTATTGACAGGGGAGGAATGACGCTTCTTACGAAAGAGGCTGCAAACCACTCGTTTACGATGTCCCGGTCAAATAAGTATTTTGTTGATACTTATTCAACTGTTGATATGATCCCGAGGTCGGTTTTGAGGGATAATAACGGGAATGTAATAATGAATCTTGAGACTGCTGACCTGTCGCAGTTGTTCCTGACAGGATGGAAGATGCCTGAGACATTTGTCGTAAAAGCTAAGGATGGAGTTACCGACCTGTATGGTGTGATGTACAAGCCTTTTAATTTTGACTCAACGAAAAAATACCCTGTAATATCTTATGTATATCCGGGTCCGCAAACTGAAAAAGTTCCTTACCAGTTTACTGTTAACGGGGAAAAAAACGTGGCATTGGCTCAGGTGGGATTTATTGTGGTCCATTTCGGACACAGGGGAGGCAGCCCGATGAGAAGCAGTTACTATCATACCTTCG
>CAYQBZ010000583.1:0-1937 GCA_964415855.1 uncultured Rikenellaceae bacterium | reverse complement strand
CTTCCGGCGCACTCAGGGATATGGTGCAGAACCACCTTCTTCAGATGGTCGGGCTTACTGCAATGGAACCCCCCTCATCTCTTGATGCTGATGCCATACGTAATGAAGTACTGAAAGTTTTCCAGTCATTGCAGCAGATAAAAGAGGAGGATGTACCGCTTCAGGTAATAAGGGGACAGTATACTGCTTCCCTTATCAGGGGCGAATGTGTGACAGCCTACAGGCATGAAAAAGACGTTCCACCTGATTCCCGGACAGAAACCTATGTTGCGGTTAAGTTCTACATTAATAACTGGAGGTGGGGAGGGGTGCCATTCTATATACGGACCGGCAAAAGATTACCAACCCGCGTAACGGAAATAGTGATCCATTTCAGGCCAACACCTCATCATCTCTTTCGACGGGAATCAGGGAAGCTGTCTGCTAATCAGTTGATTATAAGGATCCAGCCGGATGAGGGCATACTGCTTAAGTTTGATATGAAAGAACCGGGAGCAGGCTTTAATGTGAAAAATGTAAATATGGACTTTCATTATAAGGATCTTGCAGACATAAGGGTGCCATCTGCATATGAAAGGCTGCTATATGACGTTATGACAGGCGATCCGACACTCTTTGCCCG
The DNA here is from genome assembly GCA_964415855.1 of uncultured Rikenellaceae bacterium. Lineage (GTDB taxonomy): Bacteria > Bacteroidota > Bacteroidia > Bacteroidales > VadinHA17 > LD21. Next base: position 1,315 of record CAYQBZ010000583.1, on the reverse strand, counting down.
CAATGATGAAGTAGAAATGGCATGGATGTTCCTCGAACCCATACAGAAAGCCTGGGCGAATAATCCGCGGATAAAGGTTTATGGGTATCCTGCCGGGACATGGGGGCCTGAACATGCGAATGATCTTATAAAAGGGGAGGGCCTTACCTGGCGATATCCTTGCAAAAACCTGGCAGATGATGAGCTCTATTGTGAATTGTAAAATCAGAAATGTATTGAGATAATAATTAGAATAAATTGCGTCCTGCTATAAAAATATTTCCAACTCCGACAGATCTTGCGGAGACTTTCGCCGGTGAACTGGCAGAATTAATACAGGAAGTTGAAAAAGAACAGCATAACCTTACTGTATGTCTGTCGGGAGGCACTACTCCTGAATTGTTATTTACCTGCATGGGCAATCACTATGCTGACCGTCTGTCATGGAGCTCTGTGCATCTTTTCTGGGGAGATGAACGATGCGTCAGTCCTGTTGATCCGGAAAGCAATTACGGCATGACAAAAAGGTGCTTGCTTGATAAGATTGATATTCCTCCGGAAAATATACACAGGATCAGAGGTGAGGATGACCCTGAAAAGGAGGCTCATAGATACTCTGCTGAAATATCTCAGTTTACCCCACAAAAGGATGGACTGCCGCTATTTGACCTTATAATTCTCGGGATCGGGGAGGATGGACACACTGCATCCCTCTTTCCTGACCAGCGAGGGCTAATGACATCGGACCGGATCTGTGAAGTCGCCAGGCATCCTGATACCGGGCAGAGAAGAATAACCATAACAGGAAAGACCATCAACAACGCCTCTGCTGTTGTATTTATGGTTACTGGCCCCGGAAAAGCGGATGTCGTTGATAAAATAATTAATAAGAAACCGGGATTTGAGAATTTTCCCGCGTCCGGGATTGTTCCCCGTTTTGGCAGTGCAAAGTGGCTTCTGGATCAGGGTGCGGGACGTTTGTTGTGAAACCGTTCAGGAATTTATTGTGGGAGGATATATTTTATATTTTTCATTTTCGCTATATTTGGAGTACTTTATTAACAACTAAAGATAAATAGTCATGTCACACGAGAAAGCCAAAGAACAGGTCAAGAATAAAAAGGAACCGCTGAAGAGTCTTAAAGAAAAGCGGGCAGCGAAAAAAGCCAAGAAAGAAGAAAAGAAGCGTCAGTGATCTGGTCCGTCTGTCCGTCTGGCTGCCTTCTGCTCCTGACAACAATCAGCAGGGACAAAAAAATCCCGGTCTGGTGACCGGGATTGAATAATAAACCTTTGTATAGATGATCAACTAAGCAAGTCTTACGTCTACTGCATT
>CAYQBZ010000582.1:0-1949 GCA_964415855.1 uncultured Rikenellaceae bacterium | reverse complement strand
GAGTGTATCTGATGTTATTCCAACTTTCAGAACCCTGCTGGTTGAAGAGAGAGGAGATAACATCACCGGTGGTTTTGCCACCCCGGGTAGCTTTCCGGTAACGACTGTAAGCCTCTCCTGTACCATCTGACGTGCTTTCATGATATCAGTTCCCTCTTCAAAATAGAGCACAACAGATGAAAGACCCAGAACCGACTTGGACCTCACATGCTTAAGCCACGAAACACCGTTCATGGCATTTTCAATGGGTACTGTGACGAGTATTTCAACCTCCGATGTGGAGAGACCCGGTGTCTCTGTCTGAATTTCCACCAGTGGCGGGGCGAACTCCGGAAAAACGTCAAAATGCGTCTTGCTGACGATACGCGTTCCTACTATTAACAGCAGTGCCATCATAATAACGACAGCTACTCGTAAGCGTAGTGCATTGTATATCAGCCATCTCATCATTTGCCACCTCCGAATTCAGTACCATAAAGCTCAGCAGCACCACTTATCACTACATCTTCTCCGGGTAAGACACCCCTTTGTAACACTGCCAGGTCATCAAAAACATGACTTAGCTCAACTCTTTTACGGGTATAAACAAGTGGTTCCGATCTGACATAAATCCAGCTTCCCCCGTACATATCATAAATGAGAGAAGAATAAGGAACAACAAGGTTTTCTCCTGTACTTTTCAATGTGAGGGTTACCATCACTTTCTGCCCAATCCTGAACATACCGTCTTTATTGTCAACCTCATACCAGAGATCTGATGAGACATTTGCGGGATCACTACGCTGGGGACCAGATACCGGTCTGGCTGAAACAATCACATGATCTTCCCCTGGACGATTAACTATAATATAAGCTGCCTTTTGCTGATTCACTTTCAGCAGATCGCCTGAGTAAACAGGAACCCTAACGCGGAAACGACCGGTTGAGGAGACTTCAAACAGCAGGGTCGATGCGGAAACGGACTGACCCTGCATTACATTTAAATTCTGAATAATACCTGTTACCGGTGATTCTATTACATATGTTGACAGATCCTGTGTGTCAGAATCAAGATCGTTACCGAGATAAAGTCGCGATCTGCTTTTCGCTGCTTTTAATGATGCCTCTGCTTTTACAAGGGATGCCCTTGCCGATTCATAATTCTTTTCGCTTAATGCTTTATTATCACGCAGTTTCTCAGCACGGTTAAACTCTGATAAAGCAATATCATATTCTGCCTGTTTAACCTTCAGATCTTCACTCGCACTTATTATGTCAACTTCCGGAGGCAAAACAACGATACGCATTACTCCTTCTCCTTTTCTCACAAATGAGCCAGCAACAGGAAAATAACCTTTGTCTGTTCTGATAACAGTACCTCTGACCGGGGCAATTACACCAGCTTCCTGTTCAGGAGTGGCAACCAGTTCCCCTCCAACCTCAAGATTCTGAGGTACTACCCTGAGCTCTGCCTTGTTTGTCTCTATCCCGAGACGATTTTCAGCTTCAGAGGAAAGATGGATCGAGGTAAGAGAATTCTCCGAGACAGGATTTATAACTTCCGCAGGCTTCTGGTCACCTGAATTTCCTGTATTCTTTCCTTTGCATCCGCTTAAGCTGGAAAGTAAGAGCATTACCAAAATCACTGCGAACAATTGCCGTGGTTTGATTATCATTTGCATTTTATTTTTCATTGTATTTCTGATTCATCAGATAAAATTTCTCATTTGCTTCTGCTAAACCTGTTTCAGTTGAGTGATAATTTTCCTCCAATGCTGAAATACAGATTGGCTATACTCTTTCTAATACCGGCTTCAGCGTTACATAATCTCAAATGTGCATCGAGATTTTGCCTGTTGAACTCCAGGTATTCAAGGTATGAAATTTCGCCTGTCAGATAGGCAGATTCCCCATTAACGACAGCCCTGTCTGCAACCGGGATAATCTCATTCTTCAACATATCATAGGTA
>CAYQBZ010000581.1:0-1949 GCA_964415855.1 uncultured Rikenellaceae bacterium | reverse complement strand
CGGAGACAAATTTTGAAAAAGATAAATCCAATTCAGTATTTAATTTTATCAATTTACTTCAGGGAAAGGATGTCAATAAGCTGGCTGAGATGCCTGAGATTTGTGCAATTCCGCTTTCTTTTGCAGGAGAGGATGATTTTGAATACAGCTATAAGCTTGGTGCAATCCTTTTCTTCATTCAGAATCATGCCCGGATGATCGCTGAGGATCCATCGCTGACAGGAAGGAAGTATCTCAAATATTATAATAACTATACTCCCGAAGTCAAAAGCAAAAAGATTCTGGTGAGACAGGAAGATCTGTCACCGGATATCGCTACTATAGATAAGATCAAAGCAATCTATCCATACGACATAGAAATTGTCAGTGAGGAGGATATTGTTAAGGCGATTCAGGAGAAAGCACCAAATACACTTATTCTCCATATGGTTGCTCCGCTCAGGGATCTGGATTCAGGTCTTTGCTTCAAGATGCTGATAGGAACAGATGATTCAAATATGTACTATTATAACGAGCAGAGAATAACAAAATCCAATCCCAAAGGGCTTCTGCCTGCGGACCTTAAACGCCTGGCCAGGTAATACCGATGCAGCGTTGGGAAAAGAGAACCGTCTTTCAATAAACAACCTACCGTCATGGAAGAGAACAGAATTTTATCAGAAACAGAAAGAAACTGGGCTATGTTATGTCACCTGTCAGCTTTTGCCGGTTTCTTTTTCCCGTTCGGTGCTATAATAGGTCCCCTTGTATGCTGGCTCTCAAAAAAAGATGAGTACATATGGGTGGATGTAAACGGTAAAGCTTCACTTAATTTCCAGCTATCGATGCTGCTCTACATAGTTCTTGCAATTCCTTTGGTGTTCATCGTTATAGGAATACCAATAATCGTCATGCTGGGGACCCTTAAGATAATATGTATAATCATTGCAAGTGTAAAGGCAGCCAAAGGTGAGAAGTTCAAGTATCCCATTACTATACCATTTATTCAATAAGGCAGGCTGACATTAATCTGAGTAGAAGGTTAATACCATAATTATTTGCCGGCAGGATAGCTTTTTTTCAGGAAATTTTGCTAAATTTCTGTTTCATTCTAAATGTTCCTGTCATGGCCAGTACTAATGAAAAGAAAAAGACAGCATCAAAGACTGTCAAAAAGGACGAACTTTATTACGATATAGAACCTGAAAAAAGGAAGAAGCTTAAACGGAAAGAATATGAAAAGCTGCTCCTGAAGCTGGAGATTGAACTGGTTAAGCTGCAGGAATGGGTCAAGGCCAATAAGCTGAAAGTGGTAGTCATCTTTGAAGGCAGGGATGCTGCAGGAAAAGGAGGTGTAATAAAGACGATTTCCGGATGTCTTAACCCCAGAATATGCAGAATTGTAGCACTTGGGATACCTACGGAGAAGGAGAAAACCCAGTGGTATTTCCAGAGGTATGCTTCCCAGCTCCCGGCAGGAGGCGAGATAGTGCTCTTCGACAGGAGCTGGTACAACAGGGCAGGTGTGGAGAAGGTGATGGGATATTGCAGTGAAGAGGAATATGAAGAATTTCTCAGGGCCTGCCCGGAATTTGAAAGAATGCTTATAAGATCCGGTGTCATTCTTGTAAAATATTGGTTTTCAGTCAGCGACCATGAACAGGAGAACAGGTTTCAGGACAGGATAAAGGATCCCACAAAACGATGGAAAATAAGTCCGATGGATATTGAATCCAGGGATAAATGGGTTGAATATTCGATGGCAAAAGATAAAATGTTCTCATTTACCGATACCAAACAATCTCCATGGTATGTTGTTCATGCAGATGATAAGAAGAGAGCCCGTCTCAACTGCATTGACCATCTGCTTTCCCTGATTCCTTATAAGGACCTTACCCCAAAACCATTTAAGCTGCCTCCCCTGAAACACGACATGGCATACGTGAGACCTCCTGTCTCTGACCAGACAT
>CAYQBZ010000580.1:0-1958 GCA_964415855.1 uncultured Rikenellaceae bacterium | reverse complement strand
CATAATCAAACCGAAGACGCGGTTGAACGGGGATTTCAAATCATCAAAATTCTCACCGATAATATTGAACTGGTCGAAGATAGCTCCGTTTGCATAAGAGTCACCAAGAAAAAAGATAATGACCCTGTTGATAGCAGGTTCAGCCGGTGTTATTGTAGGTTACGCAATGAATCCATTCATACCCATCATCAAGCATATTTGTACAAGTTCCTTCATAATTGTAAGCGGGGGCTGGTGTTTAATAGGAATGGCTGTATCGTACTGGCTTATTGATATGCTGAAATTCAGAAAAGTACCTATGTTCTTCGCGGTATTCGGCATGAATCCCCTGTTCATATACCTTATGGGAAGCAGCTTCCGTAATTTCTTCCGTGGACTGGTCAACCCTTATATCTTCAGGATCTTCAGCTGGACAAATGAAGTGACCCTGACAGTTATTACAACGCTGATCATAGCATTTATGCTGTGGTATGTCTGTTATTTCCTGTATAAGAACAAGATTTTTATCCGGTTATAAATCAAATAGATAAAATTAAACTGTTCATTATGAAAAATTACCGTTACAGATTGATCTTAATTCTGTTAGTAGCATCTCTGTCATTTATTGAAATAAATGCAATCGCACAGGGAACAAAAATAGTGTTTGGTAAATCCGTTAGTCTTCAGAAAATTACATCTGAAACGAAGGAAAAGGATAAGTCACTGGCATGGATAAATGTTAATACAGATCCTGATACATGGCATGTTCAGAAAGATATACTGGTTTGTTCAGGCCATCCCATAGGAGTAATGCGGTCTGAAAAGCAGTTCGAAAACTTCATCCTTCATGTTGAGTGGATGCATGTGGAGCCGGGAGGCAATTCAGGTGTTTTTGTCTGGAGCAATGCTGTCCCGTCCGAGGCAAATCGTCTTCCGGACGGCGTTGAGGTTCAGATGCTGGAGCTTGACTGGGTAAACCTTAACAAACGCGATGGTGTAACACCTCCAATCGCATATGTCCATGGTGAGCTATTCGGTGTTGGGGGAGTGACAAGCTTACCTGACAATCCCAGGGGTACGAGGAGCAAGTCGGTAGAGAACAGGTGCAAGGGGAAGGGTGAATGGAACACCTATGATGTTGTTTGTGTTGATGGTACAATAAAACTCTCCGTGAACGGGAAATTTGTAAATGGTATTTCAAAATCATCTCAGAAAATGGGATATCTATGTCTTGAATCGGAGGGTGCAGAGATCCATTTCCGCAATCTCAGGCTTATTGAACTGCCGGCGGGTGTTACTTTGGCAGAGCAGGCAGCACCTGAGCTGAAGTAATGATATCCGTTTATACCAGTTCACTTAATTTTACTACTTTGAATTTTCTTGTTAGAAGGTGAATAATGATCCAGGCAGTCAGGTAGGTAAGTCCGCAGATAGTGAAAATAAGGTTATAACCACCTGTCAGATTTCCGGCTGCCTTGAAGGTGTCGAGTAAAAAGCCTACCAGGAGAGGGAACAGGATTCCCCCGATTGCCCCTGCCATTCCTCCAATACCTACTACTGAACTTACGGCTTCTGTGGGGAACATGTCAGATGCTATGGTAAATACGTTTGTAGCCCATGCCTGGTGTACAGCAACAGCCAGGCTTATGATGCCTACTGCCATCCAGGCCGCTGTGGTAAACCGGGCAAGGATTATGGACAGCTCCAGCACTGCAAATATGAAAAGGGCAGTTTTCCTCGCTCTTATTGTAGGCCAGCCTCTTTTGACCAGCCAGGAGGAAAAATAACCACCGGCTATCGATCCAATAGTAGTAGCAGTATAAATGATCATTAATTCAAGGCTTGGCTTTTTCAGATCCAGCTCGTAGGTAGATGAGAAATATGAAGGTAACCAGAAAAGGAAGAACCAGAAGATGGGATCAATAAGAGCCTTCCCGGTAATAAAAGCCCATGTCTGGCGAAACGTAAACAGCTTATAC
>CAYQBZ010000579.1:0-1978 GCA_964415855.1 uncultured Rikenellaceae bacterium | reverse complement strand
GTAATGCAGTTATCTTCATTCACCAGGAGGGCTTCATAGCCTCCTTCTAGGATAAGTTTGTGATAAATTGAAGACCTCAGCTTATGATTTATGACCTTTGATTCAGGATTGTTGCGTTCAGCATTATAAAGAATACCTTTAACACCTGTAAGGTACTGTTCATCAGTAGGATATATGGGTTCAATAAAATATACCAGATAGTTTTCCCTGCCCCTGTTGTAATTAAAAACTATCTTAAGATTAGCCTCTTTTCTCTTGTCGGATCTGGTGAGATATATAATGGCATTTCTTATCTGGTGCCTGTCTGCCAGCTGCTTTTTTCTCTGCAGCCTTACACTGGTCTCCAGCCGATCCATATGATCATGAAAAAAGACAGGATTACCGCGAACCATCCTTATGACCTCATAAACTGAATCACCATCATATACAAGTGAGTTGGTGAATATTGCAGCAGGCTGCAACTCACCGTTCAGTATAAACTTCTTTCCGAAACATTCAAACATTACTGGCAGGTTTTGTATTCACAAAAATACAAACAATCGCTTAATGTGCTGCATTTCTGATTATATTCGCAATGATCAATTGAAATGAAGACAATCCGGATGTATGCGATTATTGACATTGAGACCACTGGAGGAAGCGCAAGAACTGAGAGAATTACCGAAATCGCTATTTATCTTCATGATGGAAACAGCATAACCGGTGAGTTTGTTTCGCTTGTTAATCCTGAAAGGAACATTCCATATTTCATAACAAATCTGACCGGGATAAGCAATGAGATGGTTGCCGATGCTCCACGGTTTTTCGAAATTGCCAGACAGGTAGTTGAACTTACGGAAGGAAGAACATTTGTGGCCCACAATGCAAAGTTCGATTATTCATTTATCAGGCAGGAGTTCAAGTCACTTGGGTTTAATTACAAAAGGAATATCCTCGACACTGTTGCCTTAAGCAGGAAACTTCTTCCGGGACGTAAATCATACAGCCTGGGCAATATATGTAAAAATCTCAGGATTTCAATAAACGGAAGACACAGGGCAGCCGGAGATGCACTGGCTACCGTGAAACTCTTCGAAATACTCCTTGCTAAGGACAGGGAACTCAATGGAAAGAAATCAGCTCTTCTTATCAATACCAGGATATCCAAGCTTCATCCAAAACTTGATATCAATAAAATTGACACAATACCTGATGAACCCGGAATATATTATTTTTATAATGAGAAAGGCGACCTTATTTATATTGGTAAAAGCAGAAACCTCCGGCAAAGGATCACAACCCATCTCTCGAATAACAGCACGAGCAGGTCAATGGAGATGAGGGATGATATAGCGGACATTGACTGGGAACTAACCGGCAGTGAACTGATAGCACTTCTCAAAGAATCGTCCGAAATAAAGGCAAATAAACCGATCTATAACAGGTCGCAACGCAGGACCGGATTCCAGTGGGGCATCTTTAGCTTCACTGATATTAATGGATATCTGAATTTTTATTTCGGACAGATCACCGATGATTCCAATCCTCTCTCGGTCTTTACTTCAAGGGAAAGAGCCAAATCGAAGCTTAATGACCTTATAGGAAGATATAACCTGTGCCAGAAGCTTTCCGGATTATATGATACGGAAGGAGCATGTTTTCAATATCAGGTCGGAATATGCCCTGGAGCCTGCTGCGGAAAGGAATCTGCTGTTGATTATAATGCCAGGGCAGAGAAAGCGGCAGAAGAATTTATTTTTACAAGAAGAAATTTTTTTATCATTGACAGGGGACGAGATGATGAGGAACGATCTGCTGTGAAAATAGTAAATGGGAAATATGCTGGATTTGGTTATTTTGATATTAATGAAATGGGATTTGGTCTGCAGGCTTTACATGAGTGCATTGATGCGTCACCTGACAATCGTGATATCCAGGTTATCCTGAAGCAGTACCTGAAGCACAACAGGGTTGAGCAGATTATTGATTTCTGATTTTG
>CAYQBZ010000578.1:1466-1985 GCA_964415855.1 uncultured Rikenellaceae bacterium | reverse complement strand
CCTTTCGGGAAGTTCACTCTCGATTTGAAAAACCATCTGGTTTCCCGGCGAAGAAAAAAACCATTATCTTAGGTTTTATCTTTTAAACCTCTCATGAATTATATCCTGCATCTGATTCTCGGCCTGGTAGCCGGTATCTTGGTTACCCTCCCGCTCGGGCCGGTAAACCTCCTGGTTATCAATACAGCGGTAAGTAAAAGCTTAAGACCAGCTATGGTCCTGGCCTCTGCTGCTTCGATCATGGAATTGTTTAAGCCTTTACTGGCCATATATTTCAGCTGGCTTATCACCAGGCATATCGAATCAAATATGTATATACAGCTCGTCGTATTGCTGGCTTTTGTCCTGATCGGATTATATTTCATATTTAAGAAAAATACCCCTCAGGATGCCGAAAATAAAAGGAGAGAAATGCCTGAATTTTTAAAAGGGGCGATGATTAGTTTTCTGAACATACCTGCCCTTCCATTCTGGATTCTGGTTATTGCTTACTGTGAAAGTATCATTGGCTTTGATTTC
>CAYQBZ010000578.1:0-1456 GCA_964415855.1 uncultured Rikenellaceae bacterium | reverse complement strand
CACGGTTAGCATGTTCCTGGCTGGCGTTTTCTCAGGAAGGTATGGCACATTGTATATTTACGCAAAGTTAAGCCAATATATCTCTGAAAGATCCTCTGCAATAACACTTTGGCTTGATCGCATTATTGCCTTTCTGTTCTTTATCCTGGCCCTTATTCAAGCTTTCAGGATCTTTACTGATTTTAGATGAAATTCTATTAATCGGATATCGAGGTCATATTAACAAATTGTTAATAACTCCTGTTTAAATTATGTTGAGATAAACAGATCTAAATATTTGTAAACCCACATATTTCAAATTAAGTTTGTTGGACCAAGTGAGAGATAAAAGACTTCTCTTCCGGCGTAAAAAGCCCAGGTTGATCTTTCCTCGGAAAGAACAATTTGAGCCGGATCTGGAAAAGAGTAGAACCGTGAGGAGCTACCTCTGAAAGATCACACCAGGAAAGACAGGTAACAGAAATTACCCTCTCCGGAGGATGTTGAAGTTGCTCCATCTCTTCAGGGTAAAGCTCGAGAGAGCCGATCTTTGAAATGCTGGCTTATCAGGTGGATACTGAAAGGAGTTATCCGGGAGGATGACCACCTACTGAATCCCGAGCCAATCGCTGGTATCTTCGGATACCAATGGTCGGATCAGCCTGATCAGAAGAGGTCCGGAGGAAATAAACCTGAGAGGGTTTGTCATAAACGGATCCGGGTTTTATGCAGCGTCAATCTTCGGATTGGCACACTGATGAAACGGTCATAATAACTGTAACTTGGCACTGTTTGCTGACTATGGTTGACAGATAGTGAAATGGGAACTTTTTCGGAAGAAAGAGTTCCCATTTGTGTTTTATACCAATCCTATCTGAAACATCTCTATAATGGAATGTTTCCGTGTTTCTTGGGAGGTTTGATCTCGGTTTTGTTCTGGGTCATTTCCAGGGCCTGGATTAGTTTTCCCCTGGTCTGGCGGGGCATGATGATTTCATCTATGTATCCCAATTCTGCAGCTTTGTATGGATTGGCAAAGGTTTCCTTGTATTCATCAATCAACTTTGTACGCGCTGTCTCGTCACCTATTTTACTTCGGTATAGGATATTGACGGCCCCCTCAGATCCCATAACAGCAATCTCTCCGGTGGGATAGGCAAAGTTTACGTCTGCACCGATATGTTTGGAGGACATCACACAATAAGCGCCTCCGTATGCCTTTCTGGTGATTAAAGTGATCTTCGGTACCGTGGCCTCGGAAAATGCGTACAGTAATTTTGAACCGTGTCTGATTATCCCGTTCCACTCCTGTTCGGTGCCAGGAAGAAATCCGGGAACGTCTACAAGCACCAACAGCGGAATGTTGAAAGCGTCGCAGAATCTTACGAATCTGGCTCCTTTTGACGAAGAATTTATATCTAAAACTCCGGCAAGCACCGAAGGCTGATTTGCAACAATACCAACTGACATTCCGCCT
>CAYQBZ010000577.1:1205-1990 GCA_964415855.1 uncultured Rikenellaceae bacterium | reverse complement strand
TAATTCAATCCCTTCGGGGACGGTAAAATCAAAGTAGTCTTCTTTTATATCACTGCGTGCTTTGAATTCTCCAAGAATAAATCTTGTGGTGCTTCCCAGTAAATTATGCAATTCTATTTTATCTATTTTAAAAATTTTATCCAAAACTGTAATATCAATATGGTCAATTTCTTCCCATTCTGTCTTTGGGGTAAGATTTACGCGATACGTGTTGTTATCCATCTGCCTGGCAACAGTTATATTGAAATTCTGATCAGGGTTTTTTAATCCCATGAAAATATCACAAAGAATACTCAGTTCCTTTCCCACTTGTTCTCCCGAATACTGGTATACGACCTTTTTTTCAGGAATATACCACCACATATATTTATTGTTATAAATAATAAATTCCTCGCCCGGCTGTAATTGATGCACCTTGAGAAAATTTGGCTGCCGGAAGTAAAAAACACCCGAAGCATTATCGGATTTCATTTCATCCCCCAACAACGCCATAGACCTGGTAATTATTTCGCGCTTATAGGGAACGGAAAGCCCCTGTGAATATTTTTTATGATTTTCAACGATCCTTTCAAGCACATCAACGGTTGATGTTTCAGCGGAAACAGCATCATCCTTAACCTGACACAACAGGCAGAAGGAAATAATAAATAATATAATTAGATTTTTCATAAGTAGTTTCATTAAATTAGTAATTTATAGATGTTAAAAAATTATTCTCTTCTGCCAAAAACTTCCCTTGCCCTCACACCATCTGACGGTCCTACAATACCCTCTTTTTCCATAAT
>CAYQBZ010000577.1:0-1195 GCA_964415855.1 uncultured Rikenellaceae bacterium | reverse complement strand
GAGCTTTCTTTGAACCATGGATATAGAGGCCTGACCTGTCTGTATTACAATATCCACAGCCTTTTCATATTTTTCATCTTTTTCCAGTTCTTCCTCTATTTCTTCTTCATCTTTGGACACATGCGCTACAATGCTTGTATCATAATCAGGCTTCATCTGGTTCCTCAGAAAATCGGTTACCCTTTTAACTTCTTCTTCAGAAATATAAGCCCCGTGTATTCTGGTGAGTTTACCAACCCCTGGAGGCATAAACAGCATATCTCCTTCACCAAGTAAATGCTCCGCTCCTATTGTATCCAGGATTGTTCTTGAGTCCACCTTTGAACTTACCTGGAATGATATCCTGGTTGGGAAATTTGCCTTGATTATCCCTGTAAGGACATCAACTGAAGGACGCTGAGTGGCTATTATGAGATGTATTCCTGCAGCTCTTGCCATTTGAGCGAGCCGGGTAATGGATTCTTCAACATCCCGTGAGGAAACCATCATAAGGTCGGCGAGTTCATCTATTATAAGTATAATGTATGGAAGCGGTTTACCTATCCCCTCATCATCACCAACAGCTGTTGCCTTTTTCTGTTTAAGCACCTTCTTATTATAGGCATCGATATTCCTTACACCCCTGTCTGACAGGAGTCTGTATCGATTTTCCATCTCCTGTACAGCCCACCTGAGCGCCCTTGTAGCTTCTTTCGGTTCTGTCACAACAGGGTGAAGCAGATGGGGAATGTCCTTATATACTGACAGTTCAATTCTCTTGGGATCAATCATAAGAAGTTTTACAGCATCAGGAGACATCTTAAACAAAATGCTGTTAATCATTGCGTTTAATGAAACACTCTTTCCTGTACCTGTAGCACCGGCTACAAGCAAGTGAGGCATTCTTACAAGATCAGCTATGACCGGCGTTCCGGTTATATCCATACCAAGGGCAAGGGTAAGTTTGTTATTTGAATCCTTGAAGCCCCTTGATGAAAGGACTTCTTTAAGGTAGACATGATCCCGCTTGTTATTGGCTATTTCTATACCAATAGCTGCTTTACCAGGAAGCGGTGCAACAATTCTGACACTTGGGGCCCTGAGGGCGAGCGTCAGATCATCAGCAAGTCCGGCAACTTTACTTATTTTAACGCCGGGAGCGGGTTTATATTCATACATTGTAATAACCGGACCCGGGGATATCTCAACAACCTCC
>CAYQBZ010000576.1:0-1993 GCA_964415855.1 uncultured Rikenellaceae bacterium | reverse complement strand
ATGATCGTAGGAATAATAGGCGAGAATGCAATATTTACATTTCAGCAGTTTACCACGAATCGTCTGAAAGGATCAGTTGATGAATCATTGGTCTTTGCAATATCCACGCGGCTGAGACCAAAACTGATGACCGCCCTGGGCGCAATAATAGCCTTAATGCCCTTGGCGATAGGGATTGGTACCGGGGCACAGATGCATCAGCCTCTGGCAATAGCCGTTATTGGTGGATTCGTCATTGCCCTTCCTCTCCTGCTCATAATATTTCCGACCCTGCTACACCTCTTATATAAAAATGAAGACAGAAAAAGACTGCCGGGACAGGAAGAGATATCATGAATAGCCTGAAGTACAAGTATTGCATCAGTGGTTGATATCTCATTGATACAAAAGAAAATTTAGAATTATTATTTTAAGAAATCATAGGTATCTTTGCCATGTAATACATAATTTTATGGAAAAGATCATTGACAAAATAAAAGGTAAATCAGGATTCATAATAGATATGGATGGTGTGATCTACCATGGTAACAAGTTGCTGCCCGGGGTTACTGATTTCGTGAAGTGGCTTGAAGAGTCGGAAAAGAAATACCTCTTCCTGACCAATTCAAGCGAAAGGACTCCTAAAGAGCTGCATGAAAAACTTAAGAGACTTGGTATAAATGTCGGAGAAAAGCATTTCTATACCAGCGCACAGGCCACGGCAGCCTTCCTCGCAAATCAGAAACCCAACGGCAGTGCTTTTGTAATTGGCGATGCAGGACTGATACATGCACTGTACAGCGCGGGTTACTCAGTCAATAACGTAAATCCCGATTATGTTGTTGTCGGCGACACGCATGGTTATAATTTTGAGAAGATAGAACTTGCTGTTAACCTGGTTCTTAAAGGAGCAAAACTTATAGGCACTAACTCCGATATCAGTGGTCCGGTTGAGACCGGTATAACACCATCCACAAAGGCCCTTGTTTCTCCAATTGAAATTGTCACAGGGAAAAAAGCCTATTTTGTAGGAAAACCAAATCCTCTTATGATGCGTATAGCACTTAAAAAGCTAGGTGTTAGAAGAGAAGATGCTGTTGTTATAGGCGACCGGATGGATACCGATGTAAGATGCGGACTGGAATCAGAGATAGATACCCTGCTGGTGCTAAGCGGTATTACGTCTAAAAATGAAATTGATAATTTCCCTTATCAGCCCCGCTATGTACTGAACGGGGTAGTTGACCTTGTCAGTTAACCCATAACCTGCCTCATGAAAACAATGTTGAAATATAAACCTGAACGCAGGGAGGTGGCCTCATTCATGAGACGGCTCTATAAGCGCGGACTTACAACCACATCAGGTGGAAATATAAGCCTTTATATATCTGATGATGTCATATTAATTACTCCTTCTGCAACAGATAAAGGCAGGATGAAATGGAAAGAAGTTGGCATTATGAACATATTCGGGGAGAACCTGACTCCCTCACTTAAGCCATCCATTGAGTATGATATGCACCTCTCGGTATATAAGAAGAATAAGGAGGTGAGGGCGATAGTACACGCTCATCCGGTAATTGCCTCCTCATTCACTGCAATGAAGATGACCATTAACACGAACCTGACCGCTGAAGCTTATGCGATCCTTGGAGAACCGTTGTTTGTTCCTTATGCTCTTATGGGAACGGAAGAACTTGCTAAAAAGGTTGCTGATAATATTCTTAATTCCGATATACTCCTCCTGGAGAACCACGGTATCCTTACTGCAGGAACTAATCTTCTTCAGGCCTTCGATAAAATTGAGGTACTTGAAAATGCTGCCAGGATGACTCTTATTGCTGAACTGACAAAGAAGAGAAGCCCTCTCAGCAAAACCAGGATACTGGAGATAGAAAAACTCTTCAGATGATAAAAGGCGTGCTCTTTGATATGGATGGTGTACTGGTCGATTCCGAACCTTTTATCTGTAAAGCTGCCATTCTGATGTTTGAAGAGCTTGGAACAAAGGTGA
>CAYQBZ010000575.1:0-2028 GCA_964415855.1 uncultured Rikenellaceae bacterium | reverse complement strand
CTTCGGGTTATTTAGTCGGGACTAAGGGTAATGGCCTGTTCCTGATGCAGATTGCTGAGAATGGGAATAGTCTGAAGCGGTTACCCGGACATCCGGAATGGGAATCCCTCGCTGTTGAATCGATATCAAAAGATTCTGAAAATTATTTCTGGGTATCCACTTTTGGATCGGGAGCAATACAAATAAGTATCACTGATAATCCTGTAACAATAATAACACCCCGCCGGTTCAATACCAGTTCAGGCCTTCCCATTGATGATGTAAAAACGGTTTTTCAGGATGTTGAAGGAAATTTCTGGTTCGGTTTATACGGGGAGGGATTGAGCCTGCTTACAACATATGCATTTGGCTATTTTACTCCGGGTATTAACTCAGATGAGAACAATATAATATATGTAAAAAGCTACAATGACAGGTATATCCTCGGTACACCGTCCGGATTTCATATGTTTGACACCGATGCCGGCAGATCAGTATCCTTCATTCCACTGTTGGGGCATACAGGTGGCAGCGAGATTACAGCATATTATCTTGACAATGAAAAAAACCTGTGGATCGGAACAGGCGGTAATGGACTTTTCTTAAGGAATAAAGCAGGCAATGTAAGACTTTTTTACCGGACCGGCGATTCAGGCGCTGATAATATAAAGGATATAGAGATAGCTGATGGTAATATATGGCTGGCTACCACCAATGGTGTTCTGGTAGTTGACAGAACGACTGGAAAAGAGAAGTCCCGTTTTGATATTAACAACGGATTGCCACATAACAGTATAAGCAAGATATTGATTGCATCAAATGGTTATGTATATATTGGCACAGAGACCAACCAACTGTATAGAATAAACCGGAATCTGAATGTATCCCACGGTAATGCTCAGATGTCAGGAAGCACCTTAAACAAAATATCCTCAATTACTGAAACAAGTGATGGTACTATATGGGTTTCTACAAAGGGCAATGGAGTTTTTGAATTTATTGATGATTCAGTTTACTCAATAAACAGGTCAAACGATCTCTGGTCAAATTTCTCATACAGTATCCTTGCTGACAATAAAAACAATATCTGGATAGGCCATGAAAAAGGAATTTCCATGTATAACACGGAAGAAGGTATAATGAAAGTCTATGGCACTGATTTTGTCAAAGGGGGAGTTTGTAACCCGTGTGGAATGTTCGAATCTGCTGACGGGAAAATATTTATTGGCACAACCGATGGTCTTATTATGTACGATCCTCTCAAGGATAAAAAAAAGGATATCCCTCCTTTTAATAATATAAACTACATAACAATCAACGATGTAAAGTATCCTTATAGGTCCTCTTTCACTCTTCCTTATAAAAAGAACTATACTGTCAGGATCGATTATGTAGGTATATGTTTCAGCAATCCTGAAAAGGTCTACTACAGCACCTATATGGAAAACAGTTCTCCTGACTGGAGCAAGCTGACCAATGAAAGGGAAATACCCTTCGGATTGAGCTATGGGAGGTACAGATTTCATATGAACTCTGTAAACGAAGAAGGACTGTCGCAGGACAATCCCGTATCATTTGAGATAATAATTAAGGCCCCATTCTGGATAAGGTGGTGGTTCATTCTTGCAACAATTGTTGTCCTGACAGGCACTGTGGTTCTTATAATCAGGCAACGGGAGAAATCCCAGAAAAAGATCCAGGAGTATCTTGAGAAAGAGCTTGAAGCCAGAACAAGTGTTGTGATGAAGCAGAAAGTAGAGATAGAGCTTCAGAATATAGAGATAACCGACAGTATCAATTATGCCAAGCGAATTCAGACAAGCATCTTACCTGACATTAACAAGCTTAAGGAGACCTTCAAAGATGCATTTATCCTGTTCCATCCCAGGGATATTGTCAGCGGGGACTTTTACTGGTTTGAAAAGCTCGGAGAAGATAAGTTTGTTCTGGTATGCGCAGATTCAACAGGGCATGGTGTCCCCGGCGCCTTCATGTCGATGATAGGATCCACGCTGCTCCAGGATATCGTCTCAAGGAAAAGGATCTCAC
>CAYQBZ010000574.1:0-2038 GCA_964415855.1 uncultured Rikenellaceae bacterium | reverse complement strand
ATTGTAGTGTCTTTTCCGGCCCTTGTAGTGGCATTACTCTTTTTTGTCTGTATACAGCCTGATAGTAGGAATAAAATATGAGAGACAAGGCGAATGGTAAAAAATATCTTTGCAATATCTTAATTTAAAAAAATCATCCTTATGAAAAAGACTCTGTTAATTGTGGTCCTTTTAGCAGGGCCCATTCTTATGCACTCACAATCAGTGTGGACGAATGTGAAGCAGCGTGGTGCTGACCCTTCAGGAAATGTAAAATGCACAAAGATCATATCGGAGATAATTGAAGAAGTGTACCTGGGGGGTGGAGGAACTGTGTATTTCCCTGCTGGTACTTATTTAACAGGTCCGATTATTCTGAAAAGTAACATTACCTTGTGGCTGGATGCCGGAGCCACTGTTAAGTTCTCCGATGATTTTGATGATTACCTCCCAATGGTGCAGTCAAGGTGGGAAGGGGTTAGAGTTAAGAACTTTGTATCACAGCTATATGCTTACCGGTGCGAAAATATTTCAATTTGCGGAAGAGGTCATTTTGAAGGACAAGGTAAGAAGTGGTGGGATTTTATGAGGACAGCCTCTTCGAAACAGGCGACTGAAAGTAAATGGCAGGAAATCTTCAGAAAAGAAAATGCAGAACTTCTTGAACGAAATGCATATATATCAACAAAGAATAACTTCCTCCGTCCTCCGATGTTTACTGCCTATGAGTGTAAAAATGTTCTTATTGAGGGTGTTAGTTTTTCTAATCCTCCATTCTGGACCATTATGCCAGCCTTTACAGATAATATCACAATAACGGGCATAACAATTGAAAACCCTGGAAATTCTCCCAACACCGATGGTATTGATCCGTCATCATGCAGGAATGTTCATATCTCAAATTGCCATATAACTGTTGGTGATGACTGTATTGTGATTAAATCAGGTCGTGATGAAGACGGACGTGATGCCGCCAGTCCTACGGAAAATATTACAATTACCAACTGCACAATGCTTAACGGACATGGAGGCGTGGTTATGGGCAGCGAAATGAGCGGAAGCGTGAGGAGAGTCACTATTACTAATTGTGTGTTCGAAGGCACGGACAGGGGGATACGGTTAAAAACCATGCGGGGCAGGGGAGGAGTTATAGAGGATGTCCGTGTTTCAAATATCGTGATGAACAACATCCGGAATGAAGGTATTATGATCAATATGCGCTATCAGACTACGAAGCCGGAACCTTTGTCTGAAAGAACTCCTGCTGTCAGGGATATTCATTTCTCCGATATTACCATCAGAGGAGCTCAACGCCCACTCGCAGTGTACGGACTGGATGAAAGAGCTGTTTCTCAGATCTCACTGAGTGACATGCATATCTTTTCCACCCGTGGTATTCTTGTTGAAAATGGTGATGAGATCAATTTACATGATATAAGGCTGGAAATAAAGGAAGGTAACGCTCTGGAAGCAAAAGACTCGAAGAATATCAGCTATGACAGGGTAACCGTAAAAAGTCCTTTGCAAGATATACCTTACCTGGTTCTTGCCAGTTGCAGCGATGTAAGAATCACAAACTGTTACCAGCCGGAACTTATTCCTTTGCTGGTCAAAGAGGATGAAAAATCAGAGAACATAATTGTTGCAAATAATATTCTGCCTGGAACCACTGCCCTTGTTAGTAATACAGGCAAAAACATTGTAACAAGTAATAATATTATAAAAAAGTAAGACGTAATATTAACCCTGTGACTTTCTGTGACTTCACTTAGCCCTTTCTGTAAGAAGACGAAGAACTTAAGCAGAGTTTGATGGAGTTTTTACAGAGGTCCCCGGAGTATAAAATGATAAAATATGAAAAAGCCTTCGATATCTTTAATGCTGCTGTGTTTCGGGATCATTCTTTTATCATCAGCAGCAGATGGACAGAAGGATAAGAAAAGTGATCCTGATAAATGGTCTGTAAGAATGGCAAATACAGTCCTTAACAAAGCTGACAGCCTTATCTATTATGTAGACCAAAATCCGAAATGGGCATACGATGTGGCTTTCCTGGGTA
>CAYQBZ010000573.1:0-2041 GCA_964415855.1 uncultured Rikenellaceae bacterium | reverse complement strand
TTGATATCGGAGCCTTTGAGAACCAGGGTGAGCCCGTTCATATTATCCGGGAACCCAACAATCATTTCGCATGTGTGGGAGATACAGTAGAGTTTTCGGTCGAGGTCGAAGGCAAAGCCCGGTTCCAGTGGTTGAAGGATGGAGAGGAGATCGCGGGTGCCGATACCAATGTCCTGAAAATAGACTCGGTGAGCCTGGATGACAGGGCAGATTATATCTGTGTTCTATATAATGGCTACGGGCTGCTGATCAGCAATAATGTGACCCTTGAAGTGAATGCTCCCCCGGAAATATTGCTCCAAACCGAAAGCCAGTGGGTAAAGGAAGACGCCAGCCTTAAACTCGAGATCCATGGCAGGGGAACCGAACCGGTCTTTTATGCCTGGATGAAAAACGGTGACCGTCTCGGGGAAGAAGACAGGCCGGAATACCGGATTGATGCCATGGATTTTGAAGATGAAGGCACCTATTTTTGCTTTGCCGGCAATGTCTGCGGGGAGACCGTCTCAGAACCAATCACCCTGTTTGTAGCTCCCCAGATCTGCATGGTAACGGTTGATCCTGAGACCGGAAACAACCTGGTGGTGTGGGAAAAGAAGGGTAACGCACCCATCTCAGCCTATAATATCTACCGTGAAAGCATCGTTGCGGGCGAATATGAGCCAATCGGGAACTTACCCGCGGGCATGTTAAGTGTATTCACTGATAACGGGGCAGACCCGACATTACAGGCTTATATCTATAAAATCACTGCCCTGGATGATAAAGGCAATGAATCCGATATTTCTCTCTGCAAACCGCACAAAACGATCCACCTGCTGACAACCATAAACCAGACCACAGGTTCAACACAGCTCGACTGGGACTACTATTATGGATTTACATACGGAACTTTTCATATATACAGGAGCCTTACAGAGAGTAATTTCTCCATTATACACTCCATGGCAAGCAGTACCACGGAATACACCGATCCAAATCCCGGAAATGATCTGTTCTTTTACCGGATCTCTGTCGACCGGCCGGAGGATTGCGTACCAACAGGAGAAGGCAAAAAAGCCGGTGCCGGCCCCTACTCCCATGCCCTGTCAAACACGGAGGACAACAGGTTGCAGGCGACTGATATTGAGGAAATGAAGGAAATTTTTGGCATAAGTATTTTCCCGAATCCATTCAGTGAATCTGCCATTATACGGTTCCCCAATCCGAATAATCAGCCATACCTCATGAGAATTATTGACCTGTCAGGAAAAACGGTCAAATCGATCGGGGTAAATTCACCGGAGATAACCCTGAACAGGGATAACCTCGAGATCGGCTATTATACAATTGAATTACGAGGTGATAAATTGTTCAGAAGCAAATTAATTGTTGAATAACCCGACTGCTCAAACCTGACTATGGGGATTACCAGTTGAAATATAATATAGGTTCGTCAAATATATTTGATAAAAACCTGTATATTTACTATCTTATCCTATTGTATTTCAGTTAGATAGACTATATATGTCTAACATTTCGTAAAGAATTGAATATGAAACAACTGTACATATAAATATTAATAATCATGAAAAAAATATTTTTTGCTCTTTCATTTACTCTACTTTGTCTAAACATAAATGTATATGGTACGGAGGTCAGCGGGAATATCAGCAGCAATACCACATGGGATGCTGGTGGTTCACCCTATACGCTAACAGGTAATGTAAATATCGCCCCAGATGTTATCCTAACCATTGATCCGGGGGTTGAGATTGAAGGTGAGGGTTTTGATATTGTTGTTTACGGTACTTTATCTGCAATTGGCACTTCCGCTGATAAAATTCATTTCACCAATACAAATATTGTTCCCGGAAATAATAATTCAACAGGCCCGTATTATCTCATCGATATTCAATATGCAGAGATCAGCGGTGGCTCAATCTACAGAACCACCGGTAATGCTATATATGGTAATATTATTGTCAGGAATTCCACTCTTGATAATGTCAGCGGCTTTGACCTCTGGTACCCGGTGGCAGATTGTTATTTCGAGTATAAT
>CAYQBZ010000572.1:0-2045 GCA_964415855.1 uncultured Rikenellaceae bacterium | reverse complement strand
TAGACTGTTTCGGGTATATTTCCTTCTCCGACAGCATCCAGATTGCAGGCCACATACTATAAGCCTGATCGAGCTTTGCCTTAATCTCTATACGGCCATATTGAAAAGCAAACTTTCCCCAGGAATAGATTCCTCCAGTCAGGTAGGGACACGGATCTCCGGTGAGTGAATCGGGATTAATGATACCCATCAGGTGAATGTTGCTTTTATCAAACTGAACCACCCGTGGATCTGTGGCAGTAATGCAAATTTACATTTTTGTATTTTTATTGATAAATTTAACTATACCTCCTTTGGTACTATATAAGGTTTACGATAGTCACGCGTAAGCATTACGTTTGCATTGGGGTCATCTGCAAATTTCTCATAATCTCCCATGAACTTTAGTTCACGGCCAAGACGATAAGAAATATTGGCCAAATGAGTCATTGCCGAAGAATAATGGCCGTTACGAATATTACTAAACAAACTATTTTTATCTCCGGTCCGTATTGCATTTAAAAAATTTATAATATTCGAGTCTTGCCTAAAGTTTGTATTTCCGTTTTTTTGTTCTGATCCGTCAAAGGGTTCTTTTTCATTGTACCGGAAAGCCCGCCAGTGTTTAGCATCTAGTTCAAGGTAACCTTCGGAACCGCAAAAAATATTCCCGATATGGATTCCCTGGGTTGCTTCCCCTTTTGTATAACGGCCCCGGACTGCTGCTTCTATTATCTTTCCATCATTATATTTGTATAAAGCATTCAGAGTGTTTGGAGTCTCCTGAAAGCTTACATTTGAACCATAAGTAGGGACTGAGCCGAGTGGATTAATGTAAGGTTCAATATTTTTATTTTCAGTATAGCCAAACAGGCCTCCGACAGAATATACTGATTCGGGATGTACATACATTTTATTCAATCCCCAACGGGCAATATCTAACTCGTGTACTGCCTGGTTGCCAATATCACCATTCCCAGTATTCCAAAACCAGTGGAAATTATAGTGAACCTTTTTTTCATTATATGGCTGATACGCCGCGGGTCCCAGCCACATATCATAGTGCAATGATTCAGGCGGCTCGCTGTCAGGACCAGTTCCTATCGAATCTCTCTGTTTAAAACATAATACACGTGATAAATATACATCTCCAATACCACCATCATGCAATAGTTTCATTGCCTCCTGAATATCACTGTTCGCACGTCTTGAAAAGCCAACCTGTACACAAACATTATATTTGTTTGCTGCTTCAATCATCTTTCTGCCCTCAAAAATATTATGGCTAACAGGTTTTTCAACATAAACATGTTTACCTGCCTGACAAGCCCAGATAGTACCTAAAGCATGCCAATGATTGGGAGCCGTCATCCATATAGCATCAATGTCCTTATCTTCTAACACCCGGCGCATATCCCACTCATTTTTGGGCTTTATTCCGGTTTTTTCATATACATATTTGTTTCGTTCATCAAATAATTGTTCATCAACATCACACAAAGTAATTAACTGAACATTTTGTTTATCCTTTAATTTGCAAATTTCCCTGATAAGACCATAACCATGACTTCGTATCCCAATCGAAGCCACATTAAGTCGTTCATTAGCCCCAATTATATTTTTATAAGATTGTACACTAAATCCCATAGCTCCTAAGGTTATACCGGTAGTAGTAACAATACTTTTTTTTATAAATCCTCTTCTTTTAGTCATGTCTTTTAAAATTAGATCGTTATGTAAAATTCTCTGGATAATTGATTCATAGTCAAAATTATGAATTGACTCCTTGTTGTGATTAATATTATTTTTAATACCCTCTCAGTTTATATAACGTCATTAATATTCCAGTGAATATTGTCCATTACCGCTTTTATTTCTTTTATGGTCGGCATGGTACTTCCCTCACGCTCAAGATTATAGGGAAGCGCAAACAGGATCGACACGCCAAGAGTTGGGCAGATAAAACGATGCGGGCGGCTGAATTTCCCGTTGCAAAGATGAATGAAAGGCTTTTTGAGTTCACGTTTCAAAGTCATTGTCGTGCTGAAAGCTTCGGCAAGTTCTTC
>CAYQBZ010000571.1:0-2054 GCA_964415855.1 uncultured Rikenellaceae bacterium | reverse complement strand
ACTCATTACATATAGGATGTTCCCGGGATGTGACTTCCGAGATAGCAAAGGCTATAGTTGACTCAGGAGCAGGACTTAAATACCTGAACAAAAAGGAATACGGGCTTAACGATATATATAACCGCTACTTCGAAGGAGGTATTGCAAATGGATAATACTAAAGTAAAACATGAAAGGATCATGCATCCTTTCCTTGTCATAGTGAACAAAGAGATCTCTGACCATGTGAGAAGCTGGAGATTTATTATTCTGCTTGCCATAATTGCCCTTACCTGTCTCGGTTCAGTTTATACGGCTCTGACGAGTATTGCAGCTTCAGTTAAGACAAGTGATCCGGAGGATTCATTCTTTTTCCTGAGGCTTTTCACGGTATCTGACGGGTCTCTTCCCAGTTTTTTTGTGTTCATCAGTTTCCTTGGGCCATTACTTGGCATCAGCATGGGCTTTGATGCTATAAATTCAGAGCATAACAGAGGAACTCTTAGCCGCATCCTTGCCCAGCCAATTCATCGTGACTATCTGATCAACGCTAAATTTACGGC
The DNA here is from genome assembly GCA_964415855.1 of uncultured Rikenellaceae bacterium. Classification (GTDB taxonomy): domain Bacteria; phylum Bacteroidota; class Bacteroidia; order Bacteroidales; family VadinHA17; genus LD21. The sequence continues at coordinate 1,512 of CAYQBZ010000571.1, read as the reverse complement.
TGCTTTGATAATCATCAGTGTCATGTTCTTTTCTCTCGGATTCCTTGTAATGGGAACCGGGATAATAATGACCGGTATTGCTCCTACAGCAGAAGAAGTTATGAGGATCATACTTTTCATAATGCTGAGTATTATCTATGTTTCATTCTGGTTGAATTTATCCATATTGTTTTCAGTACGTTTTCGCCAGCCTGCCACCTCTGCATTATCTGGTATTGCCATATGGTTATTCTTCACGGTATTCTATACCATACTGGTAAATCTCATTGCAAAGGCTATGGTGCCTTCGGAAACCGCTACTACCCAGCAATACCTTAATTATAATGAATTCATACTGGCATTATTGCGCATAATCCCCAGCCAGATGTTCAGCGACGCAACCACTACACTGCTTATGCCAACCATCAGGAGCCTTTCTCCACTGACCATGGAACAGATATACGGGACTATTCCCAGCCCTCTTCCGCTGGGCCAGAGCCTGCTGATCGTCTGGCCACAGGTCACAGGCCTGATTGCATCCACAATTCTCTGTTTCGTCTTGTCCTATGTTTCTTTTATGAAAAGAGAAATACGTTCACGATGAGGGACTTACGGCCAGAAAGTTATTGACAGGGATGTTAATAGTTGTTAAATTATTAACGAGAAAACTTCAGGTTTTTGTTTTTTTGATAGCTTTGTTACTGAATAACATGTGTAAACAAAAGGATAGAAAGGATGAGGTAGATGAAAAAGACAATTATCATAACGGGTATTGTTATAGTTGTTTCGTTAATAATTCTATTTGGTTTTAATAAACTGACTACAAAGAGTACTGAAGATATTCTTTTCGCAGAAGTGCTTAGCGGCGATTTTGAGATATCATTAAATGCTACAGGTGAACTTATTACTGAGAATTCAATGGACATCCTGGGTCCCGACTTTACACAGACGAGAAATATCAGGTCACGGGAAATCAAGATTCAGGATATGGTTCCGGAAGGTACTATTGTAGAGAAAGGTGACTACATTGCGACACTTGACAGGACAGAGCTGGAAAATTCCCTGAAGGATCAGGATGAGAGGCTGATATCCATGCAGGCAAGTCTTGATATGAAACTTCTTGACAGTGCTGTTTTACTTAATTCATTGAGGGATCAGATCAAGAATCAGAAGTTTGCGGTTGAAGAAGCAGCCATAACATTTCGTAATTCCAAGTATGAACCTCCTACCACGCTTCGCCAGGCTGAAATAAATTATGATAAATCACAACGTGTTCTGGAACAGCTTGAGAGGAGCTATACCCGGAGGCTGGCTCTGAGCAAAAGGGATATAAATAATCAGAGGTTATTTCTTTCAAGGGTGGAAAGGTGGAAAGATGAGCTTGAAGAGGTCCTGGCAGGATTCACCGTTACCGCACCTTCGTCGGGAATGGTTATTTACAAACGTGAAAGAAGAGGTAATAAAAGGAAGGTCGGTTCGAGCATAAGCCCTTTTGACAGGGTTGTTGCCACCCTTCCCGACCTGTCGTCAATG
>CAYQBZ010000570.1:0-2061 GCA_964415855.1 uncultured Rikenellaceae bacterium | reverse complement strand
TACAATATTTTCCTTCACTAAAGTAAATTAGCCCCTGGTTCCACGGGCCTGAATTATTGCTTATCTTCTAGCGAGAACAGGAGCTGCCTGTCTCCTCCTCGGCTCCCGGAGTTGCCTGCCCCCCCGAGTACCCGGGGAACCCGGGACTTTATGATTATGAATACTTGTCTCAGTTTATATTTAGTTGATTCTGTGGTAGTTGCAATAATGTGTTTTTACGAAAAACCCACTTTTAGGGGCAAATCCTTCTCCGAAAATCCTTCTCTATGGTTTCTTTAAATGAATATCTTATTTACATTTCGAGGTTAATGAAATCATGAATTATTTGTTATTATGCAATAAATACATTATGTTTGTAGAACATTATATTTAAATGAATTTTATTAACAGGATACGGGAGCTTGAAAGAATAAATAATTTGCGTGCCAAAAAGGAGAGTATGTTACTCGTCCTATATGGCAGAAGAAGGCTTGGAAAAACAAGACTGCTTCAACAAATTAAAAATGATGATGTTATTCACTTTATTTCTGATCAAAGCGAGACTCCGTTACAAATTGCAGCATTTGCCAGGATTGTGGGAAAGCATATAAATGGATTTGATTCGGCTATTTATCCTGATTGGGAAAGTTGTTTTCTGACACTTAATGACAGATTAACTAAAAAAGTAACAATAATTATCGATGAATTTCCCTATATGGTTAAGAATGCTCCTGAATTACCCAGTATTATTCAAAAACTATTCGATAATCGTTCCGAACTCTCATTCCATCTGTTTCTTTGTGGGTCATCACAACAGATGATGCATAATCTTGTCTTAGGAAGCACTTCACCTTTATATGGAAGGGCCAATGAGATAATAAAGCTTTCACCAATGAATATTTACTGGTTAAGGGAAGCACTAAAATGTTCATGGACTGAGGCAGTTGAAGAATATTGTATATGGGGAGGCGTACCCCGTTACTGGGAACTTCGGATTCAGGAACCCGGTATGAAGGCAGCAGTGATAAAACATATTCTTGATAGTAATGGTGTCCTGCATGAGGAACCGATACGATTATTCCTTGATGACAGCAGAGATACAGTACAGATGTCTACTCTGATAGCATTGATTTCCTCGGGTGTGCACCGACTTTCGGAAATTGCTTCACGAGTAGGAAAACCAGCAACTCACCTTAACAGACCGTTACAACGATTAATTGATCTGGGATACCTGAAAAGAGAAGTTCCTTTTGGTACCTCTCCACATAAAGCAAAAAGGACCTTATATAAAGTTACAGATCCTTTTATAAACTTTTATTTCCGTTATGTAGTCCCTGATAAAACATCTCTTGAAATGGGTTTGGCGACAATGATTTATAATAAAATTGTTCTACCTGGTTTTAATGAATATTGTTCCGGTTTTTGGGAAGATATATGCAGAGCTTCCATTCCCTTCCTTTTCAGGGATAAATTGTTCTCTCCCGGATCTCGTTGGTGGAGTGGTTCAAGACCTGAAAATCAGATTGAGATTGATATTATTTCTTCATCAAAGGATGGAAGTGAAATAATAGTTGCTGAAGTCAAATGGGCTGCATCGGTTAATATCGCCTCATTAAGCCAGGAACTTAACAGGAAAATTGGTGCTGTCCCAGGCATTGGGAATAAGAGGATCCGTAAGATACTTTTCCTGAAATACAAACCTGACTACGTCCCCGAGGGATATTCCATTTTTACACCAGAAGAAGTCATCACGGCTTATCATTAATCTGGCCCTGAACATTTTCAAATTTCTCAAATGATTGATTTATCTTTCAGGATACAAATCTCTCCGACCTGATATCCGTATTATCATGAGGTATTATCATTTACTTAACTGGCAATCAGCCTGTTATATACAAAAAACCTTCCTTAATAAGTATTGGAGAAGGATTTTTTTATAACCCCTGAATTCTTAAATACCTGATGATCAGTAGCGAGACCGGTAGTTGCCTGCCTCCCCCGAGTACCCGGGGGGGACCCGGAACTTTATGATTATGAACAATGCTCTCGATTTATAAGTAGCTGATAATTAAGTGCTTGAAA
>CAYQBZ010000569.1:0-2081 GCA_964415855.1 uncultured Rikenellaceae bacterium | reverse complement strand
TGGTGTCCATTCTTTCATTAAGATCATACCCACTATTACCCCCCATATCGTATGTGCTGATGTTGGTATTGCATTAAACGGCACCCAGTTACCATGGTCAATACTTCCTGTCAGCATCATATCTGTCCATGATCCAAAGTTCTGCCCGGCTATAAAGGGCTGGTTAAAACCTTCCACCGGCCAGAAACGATAAAGCAGATCCGATACGAGTATCAGTGCAAAAGAAACCACAAGCTGCCATTTGATATCCTTCCTCATTATAAGGAAAGCTATCAGGTAAGTGACTGAGAGCTGGGCCATGACATTATTGAAGTTTGATGTTTTCGGGCCTGAACTGATTGCCCAGCCAATAAGAAGGAGGAACAGGCAACGGGTAAGCACATGTTTCAGTGTTTTTTTCCAGCTGTCCCCTCTTGCCCACCTTCGTGATAACGAAAAGGGCATCGCAACCCCTACAATGAACATAAAAAAAGGCTGGATAAGGTCCCAGAAATGGAGCCCTTCCCAATCAACATGAGATAGCTGCTGATGGAAGAAATTTACCACTGCTCCATGCTCGGCGGGATCAAGTCTTCCAAAAAGACCTTCCAGTCCGCCGACCAGCATAAACATTGTGAAACCCCGGAAAAAATCTATTGAAAAGATCCTGTCCTGTTCCTTGGTCAGATTAATTGAATCACTCATTTTGTTGATTTTTAAGTATAAATAATATTTAGCCTCTGATCTCTTTACTGGCAGAGCTTAATAACAATAAATAAATTTAAGACCCTAATTTATAATTTATTTCGGATACCGGATTATTGATTTAGGATTGATTTGCTATTGTCTCCAAATGTGAATCATTATTATTTCAACATTATTATTTTGCCCGGGTGCTGAATAAATGTATTTTTATTAAAATTATCCTTTGAATATCTGAAATAGCATTAACATGTGGCTCATCCTGTTACTATTAATCTCAGTTACCCTGATTATACTGACAACCTCGAAACTCAAGTGGCATCCTGTTTTATCATTGCTGACTGCAGCTTTCGGGTATGGTGCTTTTTCAGGGAGAATGTCGCTGGAAGAGCTGGTGAAATCCGTAAATACCGGTTTCGGTAATACTGTAGGACTGATTGGTATTGTTATCCTGGCAGGTTCTGTAATCGGTAAGTTCCTCGAAAAATCAGGTGGTGCCCTGTCTCTTGCCGGAGGCACACTGAATGTTGTAGGCAGGAAAAATGTACCAATGGCTCTCAGCATTATTGGAGCCATGGTAAGTATTCCTGTTTTCTGTGATTCAGGTTTCATAATACTTTCTCCCCTGGCAAAAGCACTTACAAAAAAGGTTAAAATTCCGTTGGCTACCGGGGCTATGGCTCTGAGCCTCGGATTGATACTCACTCATTCAATTGTCCCGCCTACTCCGGGACCTGTTGGGGCCGCGGGGATTCTTAACGCCGATATCGGACTGGTGCTTATCCTAGGATTGCCGGTATGCATTGCGGGATTATTTGCGGGATGGGCGTTTTCAACAAGGTTTGCCTCAAAGATTAGTATTGAGTCTGCCGGTGAAGTAACAGGTACTGAAATAGAAACAAGAGGGGGACCTTCAATGGTTAAATCACTCCTGCCCGTGCTGGTACCAGTATTACTTATTCTTTTCAGATCGCTGGGAGCACTTCCTTCCGCTCCCTTTGGTACCGGATCATTGTCGGAATTAATTGCCTTCACAGGTCAGCCGGTGGTCGCTCTCCTGATCGGTGTTATTCTGTCATTTCTCCTGCCCGCTAAGCTTACAAAAGAAATGCTTTCTCCATCTGGTTGGGTAGGAGAAGCAGTAGTTGCCTCAGCTACAATAATAATAATCACCGGTTGCGGAGGCGCTTTTGGATACGTGCTTCAAAATTCAGGTATTGGGGATGTAATTAAGAACAACCTTGAAGGAGCACAAAGCCTCAGCATCATGTTCCCTATCATTATTGCAGCATCCCTGAAAACAGCACAGGGATCGGGTACAGTGGCGATTATTGCAGGAGCAAGCCTGATGGCTCCCCTGCTGGGTCCCCTGGGCATGGAATCATCTTCGGCAAGGGCCC
>CAYQBZ010000568.1:0-2090 GCA_964415855.1 uncultured Rikenellaceae bacterium | reverse complement strand
GGGATTTCGGTTTGAATCTTTATGCAAACCTTGGTGTAACAAAACGGTCTAATCTCACGGTTTTGTATGATTTAGTGGAGCCTGATAGAGTATAAATAAAATAAATCAGTATCCTGCGGATGTAAAAATCCGCAGGGGTAAACTAAAAGGAGAAACATTATGATACGCGATCGTAATATAGCATGGAAGACTAAAATTATAAATAGAGATTTTAGAAGTATGTATGGTAATCTCAATGGTACCTTTGAAGCAACTGGTGGAGCTGTCAATGCTGCACATAGTGTAGGAGCTTCAGAGCAGACTATCGTACAAGTGGGTGCCGCTACTGATGAGTTTTATGATATGCTTATAATTCCTTGGGATATGGACATTGACCATCCGATAAGATGGAGATTGATCTTTTCACACAGTTCTACTGATGCTGATACTCCTACGTTCACATTTGGATATATGGGACGCGCAAAAGGGGAAGCTGTTGCTGATATTACTTCTCATGAAGATACTACATTCTCTGGTGCGGTTTCAGCCACCGCTAACGCAATTGGGGTGACTGATTGGGTACCGACAGCAAGTCAAAGTTATATCACTTCAAGTGATATTCTTTTGATTACCAGATTAGCTGCTACCAATCTTGGTGGTGCTTCTGCTAATGAGATAGAACTTATCGGTCTTCAATTGGAATACACTGTGAAGGCTACCGATGCTTACAGACACACCACAGACAATGAGCCTGTATAACAAATAACGGGGGGACTATGTCCCCCTAATAATTAAGGAGCAGGAATATGTACGGAGACAAACCATTAGAAGGAAGTTTTTATACGGATTTGAAACTATTAGATAAGAGATTAGATTGTTATTTAGACACAACTCTAAAGACCAAAGACCCTTTATATGTTGTGACGTATGATCGCCCCCATCGCTCAGCGGTTATTATATATGTAGTCCATGACGGAAACCTTGGCTACAGATATCCTGACGTTAGAGATTTAAAAGCATTACATGATTCTGACCAAAATCGTTTTTCATTGAAAGAGCGGTTGGACAAGCAAGCTAAGTTGATGGAAGAGGCTAGAGAGTTACATGAACGTAAAACAGATGAAGCATTGAGAGACGCAAGAAAAGATAACAAGTATCAGTTTAGAAACTTATATAGCCAGATTGTGGAAGGCTCAGCTAAAGGGCATAAGCATGTTCGAAGGATCGAGCCTAAGAGCAGAGGTTATAAAGTTATTGATAAAAGACGTGTAGATTAAATAAAATAAAATATTTATATTTGTATAACTATAAAATTATACTTTTATAAAATAAAAGGAGAACTAACATGGCTGTTACTTTATGGAATCCGACAGATGAAAAATTAGTAGGAAAATACGATGGAGCTAATACAGTTTTAGAACCAAATGCAAAAGTAAGAGTTGACACACCAAGAGCAAATCACATACTCACTCAACTTGAATCTCGTGGGTTGGTGGTTTTGGAATATGGGGACTCAGATGAAGTGCTTGAAGAAAAAAAGAAAGATGCTTTGAGGCGCCAAGAAAAATTTGAGAAACTACAGATTAGAAGATATAATCTTGATAATGAGAAAAGAAAGCGCGCTCAGAAGATGTGGGTAGACCCTCCAAAACAGGTAGAACAATTCGCTATAAAGTGGAGTGTTCCTCTTGTTGAATATTGGAGTGCGGAAGATGCTAAAGCAGAAGCCATGGCAGAAGCTATGAATAATGATAAACAAATTAAACTTGAGAATCAAGAACTAAAAGCTCAGATAGCAGAGATGAGCGATATGGTGCGGGAATTAATGGCTGATAAGATTGAGAAGGATAAGTTAGCCACAATGGATGGAAGAACTAAAGAAGCTAAAGAACTGAAAGAAAAACTATCAGGTTTGAAAAAAGAGGAGTAAGCTAAATGAGCACATACCTCAATGCGTATGAAATTTTAAGACAAGTTCGTATGGCTATCGGTGAATATGATGACGATATAGCGCAGGGTGTTGATACAGCTACGGCTATACCAAATGACTATATCATGTCGAAGATAAACAACGCTCAGCGATATATCTATAATCAACTGTTCAAGAAGAT
>CAYQBZ010000567.1:0-2094 GCA_964415855.1 uncultured Rikenellaceae bacterium | reverse complement strand
AATTCAACCTTGTTCTTATGAAGAAGTTCGATGCCTTTCATCGCCCTTTTAAAAGATGGTCCTCCTGAGTGCGTCTTCCTGTAATGATCATGATTATGCTCTTCTCCGTCGATTGATATCCCGACGAGTATATTGTTATCCGTAAAGAAGCTGCACCAGTCATCATTAAGCCTGGTTCCGTTTGTCTGAAAAGCATTTTCTATTGTCTTACCACCGGCATATTTTTTCTCCAGCTCAATTACTTTCCTGAAATAGTCTATTCCGAGCAGGGTTGGCTCACCTCCCTGCCAGGTAAAGGTTACCACAGGAACCTGCTGAGCCTCGATATATTGTTTGATGAATTTCTCAAGCAGATCCTCATGCAACCGGAAGTCGGTCCTTCCCGGGTATAGCTTTTTCTTTTCAAGATAATAGCAATAGGTACAATCGAGGTTACATACCGGCCCTGCAGGCTTAACCATTATATTAAAGGCATTTGGCCTTCTGAGCTTCAGTGCATCTGTAAAAAGTAAATCCATATTATGTTATAATCTCCGGTTCAATCCTTTCAACCTTCCAACATTCTCAAAGCCTCCAAAGTTAGAAAAATTCATTATTATTGTCTCCGTTCTGGTGAACCTTTATGGGACCCTTCTTGTTTCGGTTATAACACTAAATATACAATTTATATGAAAAGCATTCAGATCGTACTTGCATCCAGACCAACAGGTATGCCTGTATATGAAAATTTCAGGTTTGAGGAGACTGAGATCAGAGATCCGGGAGAAAACGAAGTATTGCTTAAGTCGTGGTATATTTCGGTTGATCCGTATATGCGGGGCAGGATGAATGACGTAAAATCATACGCACCCTCATTCCAGCTGGATCAGCCAATCGCCGGGGGTATTGTTGCAAAAGTTATTGAAAGCAGGCACAGTTTATTTAACAAGGATGAAATTGTGTTTGGTATGCTGCCCTGGGCAACATATATCATTGAAAAAGGAGATAACCTCCGTAAAATTGATCCCTCATATGCTCCGCCAAGTTACAGCCTGGGTATACTTGGAATGCCGGGACTTACTGCTTATTTTGGTATTCTTGACATAGGAAAGCCAAAACCAGGTGAAACGGTTGTGATATCAGGGGCTGCAGGCGCAGTGGGTATTGCAGCAGGCCAGATCGCCAGGATTCAGGGAGCACGCGTAGTTGGCATTGCAGGATCTGACGAGAAATGCATGATGCTAAAGGAACAGTTCGGCTTTGACGAAGCCATAAACTATAATGATCCTTTAATATTGAAGAAAGCTGTTGCTAAAGCCTGCCCCAATGGAGTGGATGTATATTTTGACAATGTGGGAGGTGATATAACGAATGCTGTAATTCTTAATCTTAATTTTCATTCACGGATAGCATTATGCGGACAGATTTCAGCATACAACAGTACAGAGATCCCGATAGGACCTGTTATACTTCCAAGGCTGCTGACCAGGAGTGTTATGTTAAAAGGTTTTATTGTAAGCAACTACAGCGACCGTTTCGGTGAGGGCCTTGCCCAGTTGACAAACTGGGTTATTGAAGGGAAACTACGATATACTGAGACTATTATCAGGGGATTTGATAAATTACCCGAAGCTCTCCTTGGTCTTTTCAGCGGCAAGAACCAGGGTAAAATGCTGGTAGAAGTGCCACAATAGTATTGATAAACAAAGGATATGGTTATCCATACCATTCACGGTTCCTGGAATTCAGTCTTTCAAGTGTATCCAGGCATATATTGACGTCATTCACTATCTGAAAGTCAAACATGCCAACACAAATAAAATCAGCACCATTTCTGAAAGCCCAGCTAAATCCATCCTTTGGTTGAATTGCTCCGGCAGCCAGTACTTTATAACCCATTACTGGAACCCTGGCATTGCTGACAAACTCAACAGTTTTATCGGGAAAGAGACAAAACATATTGTTATGAAACCTGTTATGGTCGAGGTATTCCTTTCCGTCTACCTCGTAAGGAAACCGGTTCTCAATCGGGTGTGCGGACCAGTACCTGTCGTGATGCATAGTTTTCATGTAGTAATCGGGAATTATTCCCTTCTCTTCGCAGGTAATGAGTGA
>CAYQBZ010000566.1:0-2094 GCA_964415855.1 uncultured Rikenellaceae bacterium | reverse complement strand
GGAATTAATCTTTTATGCATAACAAAACTGTATTTAGTATCTGAAACATTAATCAAATATTCATTCAATCTGAAAAGATTCCTATTCCAGCTCTTCAGCCAGTTCATCTGTCATTTCCAGGTTGTGATAAACAAACTGGATATCATCATCGTCTTCAAGTATGTCAATCAGCCGCAGTACCTTTCTGGCAGTCTCCAGATCAACCTGTTTTGTATCGCTGGGGATTCTTTTCAGACCTGCCTCCTCAGGTTCAATACCAAGCTCATTCAATTTCCTGTTAACATTTCCGAAATCCTCCATGGCACATGTTACCGTTATTGTATCTCCGTCGATCTCAAAGTCCTCGGCACCGGCATCTATCATTTCAAGCTCCACATCTTCGAGTGATAATCCTTCGTTCTTAATCGTAAAAATTCCCTTCCTGTCAAAAAGAAAGCTCAATGATCCTTTTGTTCCCAGATTACCTCCATGCTTATTGAAAGCGGCACGGACAGAAGCAACCGTCCTGTTGTTATTATCGGTAAGACACTCTACAAAAACAGCTATACCACCCGGGGCATAGCCCTCAAAGGTAGCCTCTGTAAAACTCTCGGCATCCGCGCCCGAAGCTTTTTTTATTGCCCGCTCAATATTATCCTTAGGCATATTAACTCCCTTGGCATTCTGAACCGCAAGTCTTAACCTTGCGTTTGTTTCAGGATCGCTGCCCCCTTCCCTGGCAGCAATAATTATTTCCTTGATGATCTTGGTGAATATTTTTCCTCTTTTGGCATCAATAGCCCCCTTTTTTCTCTTTATTGTTGACCATTTGCTATGACCTGACATATGCTAATTATTTATTATCCAGAATGCAAAATTAAATATTTCTTTCAAACCTCATTCATACTTCTTAGATTTGTGCGGGAATAGAATTTGATGAGTCGCTCAAGGACTCAAAGGCGCAAAGGCGCAGAGGCGCAAGGGCGCAAGGGAGCAAAGGTTTGACTGTCAGGAGGGAAATAGGGATAATTATGTCTTTTGCCGTTGCGCCGTTTCTCAACTGAGCCTTCAGGCTGTTAAAAACAGTTAGTACTCAAATGTGATTTAATGAGTAAGAAAGTATATATAGAAACATATGGATGCCAGATGAATGTCGCTGACAGTGAGGTTGTTATCTCAATCATGACAGGAGCGGGCTATAAGCCTACCGGGGTTATTGGTGATGCAGGACTAATATTGATCAACACCTGTTCCATTCGCGACAATGCAGAACAAAGAATATGGGGAAGGCTCAAAGCAATAAGCCATCTGAAGAAGAAAAATAAGGAGTTGAAAATAGGTATAATCGGCTGTATGGCAGAAAGGCTGAAAGAGAAGTTCCTCCAAACAGATCATATTGTCGATCTGGTGGTTGGTCCGGACGCTTACCGTCAGCTCCCCACCCTTATCACCGAAGCTGAATCAGGTCATAAGGCAGTTAATGTCCTCCTTTCGAGGGAAGAGACATACGCTGATATAGCGCCGGTTAGAATGGATAAGAATGGTGTCTCTTCATTTGTTTCGATAATGAGGGGTTGCAATAACATGTGTGCCTATTGTGTGGTGCCTTATGTCAGGGGAGCTGAAAGAAGCCGTGATCCTGAATCTGTGATGAAGGAGGTTAAGGAGCTATTCAATTCCGGTTACAGGGAGGTGACTCTGCTGGGTCAGAATGTTGATTCATATAAATGGACCAATGGCAGCAGAACCACAGGTTTTCCGCAACTTCTGGAAGAGGTGGCAAGAATTAATCCATTGTTAAGGGTGAGGTTTTCAACTTCACATCCGAAAGATATGTCTGATGAACTTCTTCATACTATGGCGCGGCATAAAAACATATGCAAACATATCCATCTTCCGGCTCAAAGCGGAAGCAGCCGTATTCTTAAGCTTATGAACCGTGAATACTCCAGGGAATGGTATATGAACAGGGTAAATGCAATACGAACCATTCTTCCTGATTGTGCAATATCGACCGACATGATAGCCGGATTTTGCACTGAGACAGATGATGATCACAGGGAATCTCTCTCTCTCATGGAATGGGCCGGTTTTGATTTTGCATATATGTTCAGG
>CAYQBZ010000565.1:0-2100 GCA_964415855.1 uncultured Rikenellaceae bacterium | reverse complement strand
ATTTTCACTTGCTGGTTATTAATTGTCAGGGCTGAAAATAACAAAAGACAGCAATCAGTATTTGATGGCTGTCCATTGCTAAAATCATGGGATGGCTTTTACAACAGTATTTTTGTTCCTGGCTTACAGAGCGTGTAGTCAGGATATTAATAGGTAAAGTCCCGCCATTCGTGGCTGTCCCTATTTTACATATATCTCCATTCGGGTCTCTCCTTAGTTCTCACAAACAACACGAAATCCGATTTTATTGTTCGGCTTGTCCGGAGGGGAACAGTAGCGTTTAGCGCAACGATATGAGATAAATTCTCTAGAATAATCGCCGCGAACAACCCGTTTATCACCTGAATTCGGCCCGTTAGGATCCACTTCGTCAGCATCTGAATAACTGCCATACCAATCCCGGCACCATTCCCTCACATTGTCATACATGTCATACAAACCATAGGTATTTGGCTTATTCTGACCTGCCGGATGAGACCCTCTCGTACTTGAAGCCCTGCCGCCGGAAGAATTTAAAAACAAACCTTCATCTTTAATATCTAATTCTGTGGTCCTGCCAGCTCTGCAAGCATATTCCCACTCCGCCTCAGTTGGTAAACGGTACGTTTTGCCCTCTTTTACGCTTAACCATTCACAAAAAGCACAGGCATTATTCCAGGATACCCAGATTACAGGATAATCCGAACCTTGGTCTGGCATATTAATATTAGTTAATGGAATATGCCTCAAATAATTACCGGTTGTTTCCCGAATGCCATCGTAACTACTTTCCTTGATAAACTGCAGATATTGTGAGTTAGTCACCTCATAGACACCCATCCAGAAACCTTTACTTATCTTAACCTTGTGCTGAGGAATTTCATCGAGGAACCTGCGTGACGGATTGCCCATCATAAATTCTCCACCGGGTACATAAACTAATTCCATGGTTATATCGCCGCCTAAATCAATTTTTTTCTTTTTCAAGCCTGTAGGTATTTCTATGAACCGGTATTCAGGATCATAACTAAATCCGATTTCAGGGATGTCTATTTCATAGACCAATCCTTCAAGACTAGCTTTTTTTCCTGCACCTGAAGCAGTCTGCTTAAAAATTATTTGTGGAATTTCAATGAATATTTTGCCGTTACCGGTCAGGCTTGATTTATCAAAATATAATGTGTGTGATCTGCCGATATTTGAATAAGCCTGTGTTATTCCTTCTGGAACAAAAAATGGAATTTTGTAGATTTTGTAATCCCTATATTTTTCCTGAAGTTTTTCTATTGTTCTTTTTTCATCTTTCATTGAAACGCTGATAGTCAAATCTTTTACTGAATTTATCTCAGAAGCAGTATTTCGAACATTATCTGTTTTATTATCAACAGCTCTTTCAAATTGGGACTTGTCACTGTCTATTGACCAAAGTGATCCTTCCAATGAGGCATTATAATATCTCAGGAGTAATGAGAATTCGGAGTTTTCCGGCGAGGATGCCATAAAGCTGTAATGAGAGTCGTCATTATTCTGAATTGTTTCAATTACCTGATATTCCGCAGAAAGTTCCCATTCTTTTGGAAATATTATATAAGCATGAGTATTGGCCATATCCTCTGTGAATATCTGTTGGTATAAGGGGATCTGGCCGTTTCTCTCTTCACTTTGAGGTTCTATACCATAGTTAAAGACAATTTTGTTTTCCTCAAATGCCAGATCAATTGTGATTTCGAGATGTTTATCCGGAGCTTCTGTTGTTTGCTGGTAATTGCCGATATTAATTATTCCGTTTTCCTTTTTTTTCAGGAGACCTTTTGCTGTGGGAACCTGGGTATTCTTATTTGTATTATTTTCAGCTTGTGTGAAATATGTGAAGGTGGATTTATATGATTTGGAAGTATACGGATTATACTTTATGAGCGTTTCAATATAATCTGGAACTTTGGTTTTAACGCTTTTAATAGCATAGTCTCTTGCCGTTTTTCCTTCTTGATTAACAGCATTAACATCGGCCCCTTTGTCAACAAGGAATTCCACTACATCAAGATATCCACCTTGTGAAGCATACGTTAACGCTGTATGACCGCTTGCTCTGCCGGTAGTGACAGCATTAACATCAGCACC
>CAYQBZ010000564.1:0-2108 GCA_964415855.1 uncultured Rikenellaceae bacterium | reverse complement strand
TCTTAAAATGGTTAAAAACCCCGATTTTGTTAATGTCTCCAAGCTGGCAATCAAATATTCTGACGGGATAATTATCGGAAGCGAAGATATAAATGAGGAGTTGAGTAATTACCTGGAAGCTGTTAACAAACCGGTTCTTCCTTACAAGAATGAGACCGAATATATTGATGCCTATAATGATTTTTATGACACGATACTATCATAGTTCATTCATTCCCTGCAGACATGGTTCTGCTCTCAATCATATCAAAAAAATACTTCACCTGACAATCATTGTCCTTCTGGTTTTGGTGGCGGCTTCTTGCGAAGAAGGGACAACAGATATAGGATCGGACCTTCTTCCTGGAGGAGATTTTGTCTCAATAAATTCTACTGACACGATAAGTGCCCTGTCGTATACAATGTATGATGAATCAGTACGTACAGATAATCCTCAGATCTCATATCTAGGCGACATATACGATCCCTACTTCGGTACGACAACAGCAGATTTTGTAACCCAGATAAGGATGGCTGCAGAATGGGATGACGAGCCTTTCATAATTGATTCCGTTCAACTGTTTCTTACCTTGCTTGAAGTACGTGGAGTGGAATCGGATATTGTACATTCTATTAAGATATCGGAGATCTCCGAGCAGATCTATACTGATTCTGCTTATTATTCGGACAGGACCGTGCCTCTTACGGGGTATGAGCTGGCCGATATACGTTTACCTGTACTTCAGCCTGACACAATTAATAATATTGTTATAGATCTGCCGGTGGAATTTGGTAATTATCTTACCCGTGATACTTCGAAATTATTTTACAGCAATACGAGGCCCGACTTCAGATCCTACTTCAAGGGTTTATATTTCCAGATGACACCAACCGTTGAACCTCTGATGGTTGCTCTTAGTCTCGCACCACCTTCTTCTCTGGGTAACTATGGTAATGTTCTGGCTTTGTATATGCATGACCTTACCGGTCAGTACAAGGAGTTTTTTTTCGTTCTGGATGCACAGAACAGAAACGCATCCTATAACAGGTTCTCACACGATTTCAATACGGCAAGTCCTGAGAAAAAGATACAGCATATTAATGACGGATACCTCGATACCCTTTCATATTTGCAGTACCTTAACGGTGTTTATACAAAAATTTCCATGCCTGGTCTGCAGGAGATAAAGAATGATGCTTCTCTTGATAATATTGCTGTTAACAAGGCGAGGCTCACGATACCGGTATATTTCGACGGGATGATCTATAAACCATCTACAGTCCCTCCCCAGCTTTATCTGAGGTATGAGACCCGGAGCGGATCCAAGTATATTGTTCCGGATTATAATCTCGATCAGTATCATTCCTTCTTTGACGGGACTATTGACTCGACAAATAATGTCTACAGGTTCAACCTTTCATCTTTTGTACAGAGGTATCTGGATGACGATTCAGATGAGGTAGAACCGCAGCTTGAAGTGTTTCAGCTAACCGGGACGAAGAATGTGATACTGAAAGCTAACAGCAGTAAGAACCCGGTTAAATTCGAATTTACCTATACAAGGTTCTAGATTTTGTGAACCAAATTTGTTAATTTCGCAACTGATGTTATAAAATCTGTTCATTATGTGTGGAATCATTGGATACATTGGTGCAAAGCCTGCCAGAGAGATTATCATCAACGGACTGAAACGACTAGAGTACAGGGGTTATGATTCTGCCGGGCTTGCGCTTGTCAATTCTGAAACCAGGATATTCAAATGTACGGGAAGAGTGAAAGATCTTGAGGAGATGGTTAACAGCTCCGATTTCAACGGGACAACAGGAATGGGTCATACCAGATGGGCAACCCATGGTGAACCAAACGAGCTGAATGCTCATCCCCAGGTTTCCCATAAGGGTAACTTCATTGTAGTACATAATGGCATTATAGAGAACTACGGCCGTCTGAAAAGACATCTTGAAGGCAGAGGTATAGTATTTTCAAGCCAGACCGATACGGAGGTTCTTGCAAACCTTATCGAGCACATGTTCCTTGAGGGGGACCTGACTGCTGAACAGGCAATTACACTGGCTCTGAACAGGGTGGAAGGCGCATATGGTCTTGTAATAATCTGTACACAGGAACC
>CAYQBZ010000563.1:0-2114 GCA_964415855.1 uncultured Rikenellaceae bacterium | reverse complement strand
CCAAGTCCATGTGCCGCCAAAAACATGCTTTCCGCGGCAAGGCCGCAATCAAAATCGGGTGTTGTCCCGCTTTCTGATTCCATCCCTGAAATAACAACCAGAACATTGCCGGGAACCACATTATTTATTATTTCCTTCATGACGGAATCATTACTGATCACTGTGAACTTCCAGGGCTGCTTGTTCCTGGCACTGGGAGCTTTGATCCCGCATCTCAGGATCAAATCGAGCTGCTGATCCGTGACAGGTTCTGTTGAGTATGCCCTTTCTGAATATGCCTTAAGCAGCGCATTGGCAACACAATTGTCAGTTGTCTGACTGTATAATTCTGAGGAAATACAAATTATAATTACAATGAAGGCAAGTCTTGTTTTCATGGCTAATCCGGTTCAAAAGATTTGTTACAAATAGTACCCAAAAATTAACAAAATATTTCATTATCCCCATGTTTGTCCTGGGAATCAGGAATTGGAATCCAGTATCGCCCTCTGCCTGGATTTCTTGTATTAACTACTCCTGCTTAAGTACCAGCCCGGGATTTCTAATGGCCGATCTTCTGCTGATAAAATAAACCGTGGTAGCCGCCAGGACAATAATTACAAAAACAGAAATTAAGTATGGGAGGACCCCTATATCTACCTTCCGGGTAAAGTTTGAAAACCATTTACCAGAAATGAAGTAAACAACCGGACAGGCCAGAAGTGCACCTGTCAAAGCAGGTGTTATAATAGTGGTAACCGAATTAACTGTAATATTTGATACACTGGCACCCAAAATCCTCCTGACCGCATTTTGCTTTAATCTCCGCTCTGAAAGGTATGACGCAATAGCGTAAGCACCGATCATTGATAATACAATAGCTAAAATTCCGCATATCGCTATTATATCAGTCAGATTGATTTCTTCCTTGTACAGTTGAGAGACTGCTTCATCCAGCCTTCTGCATTCAGGATCATAAAATGGATCCATTTCTTTCAATACAGCCACAACCTGTTCACGGATATCCTTCTCTTTGCCGATGTATTTTACTGTCAACTCTTTACATTTATCATCTAACTGCGTATAGATCATCGGTTGCTTCGGGGTATTCAATCCGATGAACTCGGCATTATTGCAAACACCTATGACTTCCACATTCATACCGGCTGCGCTGAATTTCGCTCCCACCGGATCTGCTAATCCCAGTTGTTCTGCCGTATATTCGTCAATAATAATGAGATTTGAATCACTGCGGGAGACATCTGAAAATGATTTTCCTTCAATTATCTTCATCCCATAGGTTTCAAAAAAGTCATCTTTTACAATTAACCCATAAGTAAATAACCGGTCGGCAGATTCTCCTTCACTATATTTGAGGTACAGTGCCATATCAATTGTCCCGAATAAACCCTGCCTGCCTGTCACCTGTTCAATCTCAGCTATCCTTTCAAGCTCACCATGAATTGTAATGTAATTTGAGGCATATGACGGAGGCATAGTAAATAACAACCTGTTATCGATCTCATATCCCATATCAATATCCCGAAGGTATTCAAGTTGCATAAAAAAGATAATTACCAGGGCTAGCATACCTCCTGATATGGTAAACTGCATGCACAGGTAAGATTTTATCCAGATACTATGATGACTTTTAGATACCATACCTTTGATGAGATCAGCTGCATTATAGATGGAATACCTGATCGAAATGATAAATCCCGTCATAATCCCTATAATCACAGCAAGCAAAACAACCAGAAATTCTGTTTTCCAGAGTCCTGGTCCGAAAAGCTGCAGATCAATAGATATAAGCCTCTGAAATTCAGGAAGAAACAACTTTGCAAGAAGCATGCCAATTGCTGCTGCTATAGAAACTGTGATAAGAGAGTCTGTGGTCATTAGTGTGAATAATGACCTGCAGGAGGCACCGTTTAACTTTCTGAGACCTATCTCGCGGATCCTGATTTCGGACCTGGAATAATAATAAAATATATAATTTAATACAGAGGTTATAAGAACCATTATTGATATTGCCACATAGATCAAAAATCCATCCCTGGTCTTGCTTAAATACTGGTGCAATTCTTCAAGAGGAATGATTACACTTTGTTCATTTTCCCTTCCCTCTGAAACAT
>CAYQBZ010000562.1:0-2122 GCA_964415855.1 uncultured Rikenellaceae bacterium | reverse complement strand
CATCCTTTCTGATATCGAAAAAGCGATAGAATATCTTCCCGTTAAAGATGATATCGAACAGGGACGGGCAACAAAGGGTGCGGCGGCAGCACTTAGATCACGACTGCTTCTTTTTTGCGCCGGTGACCTCGTGAATGGAGCTTATTTTCCGGACGATACTCTGGTATCGTTCACAAATGGTAATCAGGTTGAACGGTGGCAGGCTGCCAGAGATGCTGCGAAGACTTTGATTGATGGTATGTACGGTAATTATTCGCTTACCGGAATTACAGGCGACCCACCCTCTCCGCTGACTGAAGACGATATTAAAAGCTATTCGGAAAATTACTATAACATCTTCAACCAGAAAGGTGCATGGAACGATGAGACTATCTGGGGCATTCAATACCCTGAGACAGGAGGCAATATTAACAGGGCGAACATATGGTACGGGCCAAGAGGTTACAACGACTGGGCTAACAATGAACCAACCGAAACTGCCGTGAGGTCGTTCGAGATGGCCGACGGAACTGCTTTTGAATGGGATACCTATAATCCCGGTAACCAGTTCCTCCGGACTGCCACTGCCTCAGAACTTGCTGCAGACCCGAACATGAATCCCTATAACGGCAGGGAACCCAGGTTCTATGCTTCAATACTGTACAATGGTGCTAAATGGCAAACACGACCAGCGGATCTGATTCAGCTAGATCCTGTTGGTGTTATTCAGACAGGGCACCTGTATAACGAAGAGGGAGCCCGTATCAGACCTGGTCTTGACACAAGATTTGGGTTAATTAGTATAGGGTCCTTCTCCGGAACCGGGTACTTTCTGAAAAAATTCCTTGATATAAACCTGCCAGCGAAAAACTCCTGGAGCGGATCTGGTATCAATAATACAAATTCATGGATTGAGTTCCGTTTTGCAGAGATATTGCTTAATTATGCTGAAGCCTGCATAGAACTGGGTGGAGCAGATCTGCAGAATGGGCTGGATGCCCTTAACCTTGTCAGGAACCGAGCAGGATTGCCCGATCGTATTACATCCAACCAACCGACTGCCAGGTATTATATTCGCCACGAAAGGGCTATTGAATTTTTTGCAGAAGGACAAAGATGGTATGATTTACGCCGCTGGATGATTTTTGAATCTGCAACATCAGATGTTTATGAAATGAAGATCAAAGAATTCGAGAACGGGAATATGGAATGGTATCTTGATCCATATGCTATTTGTGACCTTAGAACTTTCAATGATACATATTACTGGCTGCCAATCCCCGGCTCTGAAACTGCAAAAGCCCTTCAGCTGAGAAATAATCCTGGCTATTAAAACCTCCCGGATGTTTTACTGATTCGATAAAAATATGACAATACAAGACCTGGGATATCCCCTGATGTTAGAAAAATATATTAAAGACAATAACCTGGAAAGTTTCACTATCGGCAGGGTTACCAGGGAACACCGTGAGAGATATACTGTCTCAACAGGCGATGTTGAGTATGATGCGGAGATAACCGGTAATTTGCGATTCTCCGCAAGATCAGCATCAGAATTCCCGTCAGTCGGAGACTGGGTTGCAATGACAGTATATGATCCTGATATGGCAATAATTCATAAGGTCCTGCCACGTAAATCAGTTCTTGAAAGACAGGCTGTCGGTAAGACCGGAGAAAAACAGATTATTTCCGCAAATATTGATGTGGCATTTATCATGCAGGCTATTAGCAATAACTTTAATATAAACAGGCTGGAAAGGTACCTGACAATCTGTTATTCCTCCAACATTGAACCTGTACTGCTTATCAGCAAAACCGACCTGGCAACCGGTGATGAAATCGCGTCGGCAATCAGCAAGCTCGAATCCCGTAAAAGGAAGATTAAGACAATACTGCTTAGTAATATTTCTATGCAGGGCCTTGATGAAATACTCGACTTCATGCAAAAGAGAAAGACCTATTGCCTCGTAGGCTCATCGGGAGTGGGTAAATCAACCCTGATCAACCTCCTTTTAAAGAAGAACATTCTTAAAACAGGGACTATCAGCGGGAGTACCAATAAAGGGAGGCACATAACCAGCCACAGGGAACTCTTTGTTCTTGAAAATGGCGGGATAATAATAGATACACCCGGTATGAGAGA
>CAYQBZ010000561.1:0-2124 GCA_964415855.1 uncultured Rikenellaceae bacterium | reverse complement strand
TCATGTCTTCTTCCCCGTTATTACCGTAGAATGTGGTTTTTGATTCAATGATAATAGAGCCATCGGATCCTGATCTGGTTGCCTTTGAAGTCCGTGGCATATCATAGATATAGATACTGCAGTCTTTACCATCCAGAGAAAGATTCTCGATGAAGGGATATTCTTCACCGTTATAGTTTTCATAAACACGGGTAGTAAGCAAGCTGTCTTTTTTGAGCTGCAGTGTTATCCTGGAAAGGAACAGCTGGTTATCAGCCAGTACAGTTTTCTCTTTGTCCATTTTCCATTGCCCTGAAAAACCTGCATTCTGTGTTTGGGCAGAAGTGGGTATCAGGACAATTAGGAAAATAATTGAAGACAGAATTATTGTTTTTTTCATAGCCGGTAAATTAAGATCATGTGATATTAGTTCCCGTAAATATATAAAAAAAGCTAATAAACACTTAATATCCCATCAACCTGGGCGAGCACCTGCTGGTCAGTAAAATGTCGTCCCTTGATAGCTCCGGAAGGACAACCGGCTACGCAAACACCGCAACCCTTGCATAATGCACTTATGATATGACTTTGTTTTTTCTCTTCGTCAAATTCTATGGCGCTGAATGGACAGAGCTGGTTACAGAACCTGCACCCGCAACAAATATCTTCATTTACCTCGGAATACAGGGCATCAACCTCTATCTTTCCTTTAGCTATCCTGGCCAGTATCCTGGCAGCTGCGGCCCTGGCCTGGGCAACCGTGTCCGGAATATCCTTTGGAGCCACACAGGTACCTGCAATGAAAACTCCGTCTGTTGTTGTCGCAACCGGTTCAAGTTTGGGGTGACTTTCGATAAACCAGCCATCCTTATCCTGGCTGATGTTAACAATGCGTGCTATTTCGTGTGAATCTTCCCGGGCTTCCATGCCTACCATGAGGACAATAAGGTCAGCAGGTATTTCAATCTGTTCACCTGAGAGTTTTTCGTTTACTTCAATAAGCATTTCACAATCATCTTTCGGACCGGCCATACGGATAACAGGCCTGTCATCTTTTTCATACATCAGGAACATTGTCTTTGCCTCTGATGACCGGAGATAAAAATCCTCATGTCCTTTACCGAAAGCGTGCATATCAATATAAATATCTGAGATATAGCAGGCAGGATTTGCAGATTTTATCTCATGTGCGTATTTCAAAGCGGTCATGCAACAGACCCTTGAACAATAGGTATGGAACTCAGGATTCCGGCTGCCGACACAATGTATTACGGCAACATACCTTGGTGTTCTGCCATCTTTTGTCTCTATCCGGCCGGCCCGGATCATCTTTTCGAGTTCAAATGAGGTAATCACATTTGGCAGTTTCCCGTATCCGTAATGTGTTATTCGTGAAGCATCGAATTCCTTATATCCTGTGCATACCACTACGTTCCCGATCTCGACTTCTGCATGTTTCTTTTCCGCTTCCGGGCTCCCGTTAAGAGACTCAATCTTTGCCCTGAAATTTCCTATAAAACCTGTCAGTTCTGTTAATTTGGATTTGAGATATACTTTCACCTTCTTGTGGTTATTGATTCGGGTAATCCGCTCGGTAACCAGGTCGCGTGCCGAGTAGAGGTATGGTGCAGTAAGGTCGACCCTTGCAAGATTTCCTCCCAGGTGGTCATTTTTCTCAATAATATGTACCTGGTTACCTGCATCAGCCAGTTCCAGGGCAGCGGTCATCCCTGCTATGCCTCCACCCACTATCAGTACATTAGGACACATATTCACTGATACACTGTCGAGTGCTTCATGCAGTTCAACACGACATATTGCGGCATATACAAGTGCCTTTGCTTTTTCAGTTGCCTCGGCAGGATCTTTATGCACCCAGCTGCATTGTTCCCGTATATTGGCCATTTCCAGGAGATATTCATTTATTCCTGCAGACCTCAGGGCATTACGAAAAGTCCGTTCATGCATATTGGGACTGCATGCAGCCACGACTACCCTGTTAAGCTGGTTATCTTTGATATCCTGGGCTATCATCTCCTGTCCGGGATTTGAGCACATATATTTATAGGTTTTGGCAGTCACAACATTAGGAAGGCCTGATGCAAATTCAGCAACAGCCTCTACATCAACTATTTTGGCGATATT
>CAYQBZ010000560.1:0-2125 GCA_964415855.1 uncultured Rikenellaceae bacterium | reverse complement strand
TGACAAAATTAAAATGCTAAAAACTTCTTACGGGTGTAAAACGCCGCACCCGATATTCTTCACTTCATAAGTCTAAATTACACATGCAGAAAATTTTTGTCAATAGGTTTGCCTGTTTTTTTTATATTATTTTTTTCTCCATGATTTAGACCTCCTTTTCTTCAATTATTCAGATATATCGATATCAAAATTAAAAACGTATTCATATTTTTTGTTATAGTTAAAGTCGCTTACAGAAATATTCATCGAAACTGAACCACTTTCCTTAGCTCTAAAGGCTTGTGAATAACAGAGAGGATTTAAAATTATGGATTGATGTGACTTAACTGGATAATAAGTAGCACATGCTGAAGAAACGCCAATTCTCTCAACGTAACCATTTGGTAAAATACTCCAGCCATAAGGATTCAACAGGTTTACTGTTTCGCTTCCATAATTTGTAACTTCAATTAATATACGAAAAATATCCCCGACTTTTACATGATTTACTTCCACTGTGTTTATATATGAATTATCTTCAAGCTCTGCTCTGTATATCTTCACATTGGTAAATTGTATCTGGCTCGATGGTTCATTATTTGTCAACCAGTGAAGCATCATTATTTCTAAATCCAGAATATCCACCTTACAGTCTCCATTGATATCACCTGCTACTATTGTCTCGCATAGAGGTTTTCCAAAATATGATTTGCTTGCTTCACTTGTGCCGCCGTACGCTCCCATGTTGATTCTGCCGCCGTTTGGAAATGGTTCTAATCCGATAGAAGTATTCGGATCACCTGCGTCGATACAGGAACTTGTTACATCATCCTGTACCCATGTTTGAGAAATCGGATCGAATCTTCCTGCCTGGGATTTTAAATGATAGTCATCATTGTTTGGATCAACAAAAAGGGGATTTATATCAATATTATTATTTCCCCATATTAATCTTTCATGAGGGTCATGTATATCACCATGTATATTACTGTATGAAATAATAATATTAGCACCGTCATCGTTCCATATTTCATTGCCTCCGTCCCAAAGAATTGAATTGCAAAATGTAACAGACCTTCCACTTAGTTGACCAAGATTAAAATCATATCCTGAAGCGGCATTACCTTTAGATGCGGAATTACCAATGAATGTGCAATTATTTAAAGTTGAAGTTGCTAAATAGCTATATAATCCTGCACCTTCTTCAGCGGAATTACCTGTGAAAACAACATTTTTAAAAATTACATTTGAATAATCATCCACATATATTCCACCACCCTTATTAGCATAATTTTGTTTTAATGTGCAATTAATTATATCCTTCCCACCGTAAATACCGCCTCCCTGGTTTATAGCACTGTTGTTTATCAATTTACAGCCTGTTAATTTAGGGCTGCCATTTATAGCACCGCCATAAATAGCTTGATTATTTCTAAATATACAATTAACTACATTTATACTGGCATATATTCCACCACCTTCATTTGCATAATTGTTCTCGAAAACACAATTATTTAATTCTGTATTACTACCGGATAGTAGAGTTGCACCGCCTTTATATGATGCAGAATTATATATAAAAACACAATTTCTTATAATTGGGCCATTATTATTATAAGTATGAAAACTAATGCCACCACCAACGGATAAATTCGATGATACATTTTTGTTAGCATTTGCATTTCCGGCGGTTATAGTAAGGCCATCTAAAACAGAGGTTTCATTATTACCATTACCAGATAATACGTGGTAGCAATTTTCAGATTTGCTTGGTATATTTAACAAATCAGATAGTTCAGTCACAGTAGCATCATTTCCTGCCAAATCACCTGAAAGGATTGTTTCGTATTCTTCAGTATTTTGTTCGTTCGGATCAGGCTCCAATATACCGGCATAGCCTCCTGAAAGAGTTACATTGTTTATAAGCTCAAATGTAGCGTTTCTGTCTCCGGCTGTCTGGTCTGCTCCCTGGTCAGGTTTGTAAATGCCCTGTGCTACGCGTATTTCAATTGGTTTTTCTGATGAATTTGCGTCAGCTAAGGCATCCTGGAGGAAAGTATAGGCATTTTGCCAGGACGAGCCGTCATTAGCTCCGGCTGCATCGTCATCGACGTAAATTATTTTGTTTGCCAGGGCGCAGTTGCAA
>CAYQBZ010000559.1:0-2128 GCA_964415855.1 uncultured Rikenellaceae bacterium | reverse complement strand
CTGCATACCAGGCTTGCAAATCATGCCTGTTCTCACTGCCGAACAGAATTCTGTCCGGATATAATTCATGATCACTGTCGTATTTGTTCTCCGTATAATTATAACCCACAAGGTCAAGAACAAAAGGATAATCCGTATAGTTTGACATCACTGCACCTGCCAGAGCCGCGGTAACCGGCCTGGATCTGTCAGCCTCATTAACTGCAGCTACCAGTTCCTTGGCAATTTCACCAAGGCGCTCTGCACGGGGATGATCTACCAGGAATGCCCTTACGGATTGCTGACCTATACCTTCCTCAGCCAGAATTGGATGTGTATATGGATCATTCGGGTAATCGACTTCGTTGCCTATACTCCACATTATAACCGACGGGTGATTCCTGTCGCGTAATATCTGATCCTTCAGATCCCTTCCACTCCACTCCCTGAAATACTGGGAAGAACCCTGGTGCCCCGGAGTACCCCTGTTCCAGCCCTCTATCCACTTATTCTTCGGGTATTCCCATTCATCAAATGCTTCATCCATTACAACAAATCCCAGTTCATCACATAAATCGTATAAATATGGTGCCTGTGGATTGTGACTGGTACGAATCCCGTTGCACCCCAAGCTTTTAAGACTCTCCAGACGTGTGCGCCATACTGATTTCACTGCAGCTGCTCCCAAAACCCCTGCATCGTGATGTATGCATACACCTTTAACTTTGGTATTAACACCGTTAAGGGTAAAACCGGTATTGGGATCAAATTTAATATCACGAATGCCTGCTTTCGTATTTGTTTCATCAAGCAGTTCAGAACCTTTATACACAGATGTTTTTAGCGTGTATAAATAAGGTGAGTCAATACTCCATAACTCAGGAGAACTGAGCTTCAATGACTGGGTAAAGTCAGTCTGTGTTCCGGCATCAGCCTTACCGCTTTTTGAGGATGAGGCAACCCGGTTCCCTCCGGCGTCGAATAACTCCTGGACTATTTTTATTGCTGTGGATGCTACATTATTATCAATTGCGGTATTAACTTCTATTACAGCCTGATTATTCCCGAGTTCTGTCTGATATGATACTCCCCACAGGTTTATATGAACCGGTTTGGCATATACGAGATATGCATCACGGTAGATACCTGACCCGGTGTACCAGCGAGAATCTGCATCATCTCTATGGTCCACTCTGACAGCAATCGAATTTTTTTCTCCCCATTTGATGTAGGGAGTTAATTCGTACATGAAGGATATGTAACCGTTGGGGCGCTTCCCCAGCCACTTACCATTTATGAAAACCTCGCTGTTATTGTATACTCCTTCAAAATAGATATAAATGTTATTTCCTTTTTCTTCGGCAGGGATAGATACTTCCTTCCTGTACCAGGCTATTCCACCGGGGAGATAACCGGTACAGCTTGCCAGTTCAGGACTTGCATTTTGTCTAACGGTCCAGTCGTGCGGAAGATCAACGACAGACCATTTGCTGCAGTCCATGTATTCTCTTCCGCCATATTGTATATCCCCCAGGTTGAAGGACCAGTTGCTGTTAAGTAGCTCTCTGTGACCAAATCCCTGCGAATGAATATTAGTTATTGCAGATAAGGCAAAGAATAACAGGATAAAAGTTTTTTTCATAGGATCGGCTTTTTAATATTTATAATTTTGCTTTCTATCAAAATTACCTGCTAAAATAAGAAATTAAACTAAACCTGAATTTTGATTTTAAAAACTTCAGTATAAAATTTTTCTTATTCTATCTGATTCTTAAAATATGCAAGGCAGATATTTTACGATTAACTAATGGCTATAAAACAAAAGCGCTTAAATCCAGTAATTTAAACGCTTTCGATTTTATTTCAGATTTGTTGTGTGCCCAGAACAAGACTCGAACTTGCACACCGTAACCGGCACCAGCCCCTCAAGCTGGCGTGTCTACCAATTTCACCATCTGGGCGATAAAAGGCTTAAAGACGTAAAGGCACAATGGCACAACGGCTCTAAGCGAATAATTATTCTGATAAAGAACTCCTTCATTTCCCGGTTAAAACACCCTTACGCCCTTGCGCCGCTGAGCCTTTGCACCGTTTTTTGTGCCCAGAACAGGACTCGAACCTGCACATCATTGCTGACACTAGTCCCTGA
>CAYQBZ010000558.1:0-2133 GCA_964415855.1 uncultured Rikenellaceae bacterium | reverse complement strand
ATATATCTTTTTGAAATAAAAGGTATTCTTCCTGTTATATACATTATATATGTCTGCATTTAATGTTAAAGAGTATTTCCTTTTGATGATCCTGTACCTGCATGACAGATCAAGTCTGTGATAATCGAAATATCTTATATTATTCTTGGTTTCGAACCACTCGCCATATGAAGTATCATGCATATATATTGTGGCCGGTGAGCCTGACACATATATCCAGTTTGCCCCTAAACTGAAATTCTTACCCAGCTTATAATTTAAATTAATACTTATATCATTAGGTCTGTCAGCAAGTGACGGGATCCAGATCAGTCCTTCCGGCGCACTCCATTCCATTTTTGACCTGGAATAGGTATATGATGCACTCCCTGTCAGATTGCCCTTTTGTTTAATAACACCTGTCTCTATACCATATGCCCTTCCTTCAATCGCATACAGGAGGTCTTCAAGGGTTGTATCAAAAATGAAGCTTGAACCGGGTTTGTAATCAACCATCCCTGTAATCTTTTTATAATATACATCCACGGAAAGTCTATATGTATTGCCGATTATACCCTGGAATCCTCCGGATAGTATATCTGATATTTCAGGACCGAAATTCTGTGATACAGGTATCCAGAACATTGTTCTCATTCCCGCATTCGAACCCTCCATGGAATGATCTGACTGGCTTAACCTGACCATAGTAATATGAGGCGATAAGCGGCCTTCAGTATTATAGGATATCCTAAGCCTTGGTTCGGGGACAAAAAAATGGTCTTTCCCTGAGATTATGCCTGTCAGCCTTATTCCTGCATCGATCTGAACTTTGTTGAGGAGCCATTTTGATGAAAAGAATATAACCGGTTCAATGATGGTCTTATCTTTTCCTGTTTCATTATTGATTATAGTATCATTCAGGTTAAAAGCCGAAGATATACCGGGGGAAAAAAATCGTACCCTGGTTGAAAAACCGGCATTGTAACTGAATTTTTCTTTCTCAGACTCAGTTACAACGCTTATACCGATATTTTCAATTTTTGGCAGAAAAGAATAATTAATCTCATTCGATTCAAATATCTCACCGGTACTCAAATATCTCTCGCTGGTCGAATTGAGCCTTCTTTGCATGGAGACCCTGTTGTAGTTCAGATCAAGTCTCCACTTATTGTTACCGGCTGGTAAATACCATTGAAGTGCATGGACCATATTATTCCATCCTGATCTCATGCCATCGGTATATATTGTCAGAGTATCACCCGAGTAGCTGTTTGTAATGTATTCTTCCTTTCCGTAATCGAAGTTGCCAAGGAAGAGATATGTGATATTGCCCCACCTGTCGGAAGAGTGTGTGAGTTTCAGGAAACTATCATAGAATGAATATCCGTCCGGTGGCAGATTCTCTGCTATATCATCATTTACAATTTTTCTAAGCAGTGGGGCATAAAGCGAATAGTTGCCTCGTTTAATTCCTGCTGAAAGATTCCAGTTAAACTTCTTCAGTGGCAACTGAAGTGATACTCCTGATGACATCAAACCTAATCTCAGCGCTGCTTTTAATGAATCTGAAGAAACCTCTTTATAGTCGAGTGAGATAACAGATGATGCACCTCCTCCCAGTTCTGATGGCAGGTAGTCCTTATAGATCTCAGCATTTTGCAGGAAATCAAGATCAAATGATGATACGAATCCAAGCAAATGAGGGGGAAGGAAGAAACTGCATCCGTTGGCATAAAAAACATTCTGTCCCCTGCTCCCTCCCCTGACATAAATATCTGAAGACCCATCTTTGCCTGGCAGAACACCAGGCAAAAGTTGAATAGTCTTCATGAGATCAGGTTCACTGAAAATTACCGGCAGTTCCTTTACTGCTGCCGGATTGATAATATAACTCCCCTGCCTGGTTACGGATATATTTCTCAGGGAATCAGCACTTACGCTTACTTCTCCAATCTCAACAGGCAGCGGAACCAGATTGATATCGATTACAGTATCATGAACAGCATAGAATTTGATTTGCTTTGACTGATAACCCAGGACCCTTGTGTTTATTTCCTTAATTCCAGGGGAGCAGATTAAAGTAAATGTGCCATTTTTATCAGAGACAGCAACTATATTATCAGGGTTAACAGAGATCACACAATTTATTATAGC
>CAYQBZ010000557.1:0-2139 GCA_964415855.1 uncultured Rikenellaceae bacterium | reverse complement strand
AACCTGCCAGTTGATAGAACAGATATCGGCGATGGGTATTGAATTATCGGTTCCATCATGTGAAATAGTGGATAGCCCTCGTTTTAAATACAGGGGTATGCATCTGGATGTTGGGCGGCATTTCTTCCCTGTGGATTTTGTAAAAAGGTATATAGATATTCTGGCTCTTAATAAAATGAATACATTTCACTGGCATTTGACTGAAGACCAGGGGTGGAGGATAGAGATTAAGAAATACCCTAAGCTTACAGAAATAGGGGGATTCCGTAATGAAACCCTTGTTGGACACAGCAGGCAACGGCCTATGGTGTACGATGGCACTCCTTATGGAGGGTATTATACCCAGGATGAGGTTCGGGAGGTAGTTGCATATGCAAAATCGAAGTTTATAACAATTATTCCCGAAATAGAAATGCCTGGTCATGCTCTGGCAGCTCTTGCAGCATATCCTGAATTGTCCTGTACCGGGGGGCCGTTTGAAGTATATACACGCTGGGGTGTTGTTCCGGATGTCTTTTGTGCCGGTAAGGAAGAGACATTCAGCTTTCTCGAAGATGTGCTTACCGAAGTAATCGGTCTGTTCCCGGGAACATATATTCACATAGGCGGTGATGAGTGTCCGAAGACACGCTGGGAAAACTGTCCCTTGTGCCAGAAGAGAATTAAGGACCAGGGGCTGAATGATGAAAAGGAGCTGCAAAGCTACTTTATCTCCAGGATAGAAAAATTTCTCATATCAAAAAACAAAAAACTAATCGGCTGGGATGAGATCCTTGAAGGCGGACTGGCTCCTGAAGCAACCGTAATGTCATGGAGGGGTACCGCCGGAGGAATAGATGCAGCGAAGCAGGGACATGATGTAATTATGACACCCAACAGTTTTGTCTATCTGGATCATTATCAGTGTGAACCTGAGGGACAGCCTCTGGCAATCGGTGGTTATCTGCCATTGGAAACTGTTTATTCGTATGATCCGGTACCTCAGGAACTTACACCTGAAGAGAAACAATATATTCTTGGAATCCAGGGGAATCTATGGACAGAATATATAAGTACTGCTGAATATGCCGAATACATGGCGTGTCCGAGAATGTTCGCAATATCTGAAACAGCCTGGAGTCCTGCAGAAAATAAAAATTTTGAAGAATTTCTTGAGCGCTTTGATGTTGTTAAAGAGAGGTACGATATGCTTGGCATTAATTACTTTAAAGGAGAATACCACAATACCAGGTCCGGGCAGGAGAGAAGGGGAAGATAAAAATAAGAGATCTTCCCTGAGGCTTCTAAGAATTTATCAGTTGAAACAAATATTCATCAATATATCCATCGGATGTATTTATCCAGTCTTTCTTAATACCAGCCTGTATAAAACCCTGTTTCATGAAAAGATCAATGCTTTCATTATTATTTGCCAGGATATTACAATAGAGCTGATGCATCTGAAGGGTTTTGAAACAATATTTTATAATACATTTAATAGCCATTGTAGCAAATCCTTTTCTCCGGTACGATTCATCTGCGATCAATATGCCAAGACCCGCTCTTTTGTGAAAAGGGTCAAAATCAAAAATATCAACTGTCCCGATAGCTTTTTTATCGTGCAAATGTTCTATCATAAGTCGCAGCTGGCCGGTCTCATAGATATTCTTGTGAGAATTCTCAATATATCTCTTAAGAGTGAATTTTGAAAATGGTGTTACTGTATTGCTTATTGTCCAGTATGTTTCATTATTTTCCCAGTCATACAGAAGTTCAAGATCTTCCGGTTCAAGAGCCCTGAGCCTTATGTCTTTGTATTTCATTATGACAGGTTTATAAATCCGGATTACTGATGCACAGGATGAAGCTTTCGTTCAATGCTTCATTTTGAGACTTTCTTGATAAATATATCATCGGGATATCCTTTCCTAATCAGTTCGGACCGCAAAGCATAAGCTTCATCCCTTGTCTGGCATCTCCCCGTCGTATAACGATAGAATTTATCTTCGTCATTGTACATGACCTTCATATCATCTATGTACTTGAAGTAGCTCACATCCACAGGATTATGAAGTGCAATAACCTGAACCGTATAATAAAGGATATCGGAGTCGTCGATATTTATGTCGGTTACATCATTAACATTCATATTAGTGATCA
>CAYQBZ010000556.1:0-2140 GCA_964415855.1 uncultured Rikenellaceae bacterium | reverse complement strand
ACCCCCAACCTTCTGGTCCGTAGCCAGATGCTCTATCCATTAAGCTACAGGTCCTTTTTGAGAATGCAAATATAAGAAAATTTGGAGATATCTGATGCTGCTGAAAATGGGAAAGTATTGTATTATTGGAAGCCGGAAGTAAGAAGATGGAAAACAAAGTCCCGCAACCGGGGTAAACTCCTCAGTGATCCCTTACTGGACGGTTAAGACATCGAAAATCAGAAGCCGTTATTAGCGACAAGAAATGACAGGCTTACAGTTGCAGGCACTTCGGGCTTCGGGCTTCCAACTATTTTATTTCTCAGTAATATTACTTAATTTTAGATCGTGTTTCAGGATAGTTTATAATACTGTATATTCCTGATAATCAACCATAAAAATTTACACTATGAAAAAGGCTGCCGGCAAAATCATTAAAATACTGATTGGTCTTATTGCGCTGATACTTATCTTACTTTTTACTGTTCCCATGATCTTTAAAGAACAGATCAAGGTGAAGGTGGAGAAAGTAATAAATGAAACCGTGAATGCAGATGTTAGATTTGAAGATTACAACCTTGGATTTTTCCGTAATTTTCCGAATCTCTCTTTTTCCCTTAAAAACCTCTCCGTAGTTGGTCTTGATAAGTTCAAAGGTGATACACTGGCAGGTTTCAGATCATTTGATCTGGTTTTTAATCTTTCCAGCATCTTTAGGAAATCCGGCTATGAAGTTAAATCAATAGTGATGGACAGGGCAGTGGTGAATGCCATAATACTTAAGGATGGATCCGCAAACTGGGATATCATGAAGGATACTGCCACAACTACTGCTCCCGGAGAGGAATCTGCACCCTCCGATATGAAGATACAGCTTAAAAAGGTAGCCCTTATTAACAGTAATATATCTTATGTTGATGATGAGTCTGATATGAAAGCTTACCTAAGGGATATTGATTTCAGCCTGAAAGGTGACATGACAATGAGCGAGACAGATATGCAGATTGCTCTTACAGTCAGTAATGTAACCTTTCTGATGGAGGGAATGAAATACCTTAACAATGCAGTAATCGATTCAAAAATGGATTTCCTCGCAGATATCGAAAATATGAAGTTTACATTCCGGGAAAACTATTTCTCGGTAAATGACCTCAGACTGAATTTTACAGGAATGGTCGCTATGCCTGGTGATGATATAGAAACTGATATCCAGTTCGGTACTGACCAGACTTCTTTCAAGACACTTCTTTCACTTGTTCCTGCCGTTTATATGAACGATTATAAAGACCTTACAACAACAGGAGATTTCAGGCTCAGCGGTTCAGCAAAAGGTGTCTATAGCGATGCAGACAGCACGCTTCCGGATATTTCCATTGACCTGGCAGTAAATAATGGATTGATCAGTTATCCCGATTTACCTGAACAGATTAAGAATATCAACATTAAGTCAAATGTTTTTGTGAATGGCAGGGATATGGATAAAACATTGGCAAACATTGACTTATTCCATATGGAACTGGCCGGAAATCCTTTTGACATGACATTTTACCTTAAAACTCCAATGAGCGATCCGGATTTTAAGGGGACAATGAAAGGTATGATTGATCTGACTGCCCTCTCTGAAGCTGTACCTATGGATAGCATTACCTTATCCGGTATAATCAATATGTCGTTCAGTATGGCAGGCCGTCTATCGATGATTGAGAATGAGCAATACGAAAGATTCAGTGCCTCAGGGACCCTGGGAATAAAAAATATGGGTATTGAAATGATCGGCTATCCTGAAGTGAAAATTAACTCGGCAGATTTTGAGTTTACTCCTGCATATGCGACTATGACAAATACATCTCTTAATATTGGTGGAAGGAGCGATTTCGATATAAATGGCAGGATTGAGAACTATATTCCTTATGTATTCAGCGATCAGACTATCAGGGGGAAACTGTCTATGCACTCAAACCATACCGATGTATCTGAAATAATGTCGAAAATGGCAGTAGACACCACTGTGGTTGAAGATACGGCCGCCCTCACTTTAATTAAGGTCCCCGGGAATATTTATTTCGATTTTGATGCCCTGATTGATGAATTCAGTTACGAAAATATAAAAGCTTCGGAGGTAAAGGGGCATGTTATTGTCCGTAACGGAGTTTTAAGCATC
>CAYQBZ010000555.1:0-2157 GCA_964415855.1 uncultured Rikenellaceae bacterium | reverse complement strand
AACGTCGCAGAACAAGTCTCTCGAAAATGATCGAATCATATCTTGACTCTGTGACAAAAAGCGAGCCCGATGATATTGAGATAACTCCTTTAGTAAAAAGTCTAAGTGGTGTGGTCTCAGTTCCTGAAGATTTCGATTATAAAAAGGAACGTACTGATTATTTAGTCAAGAAATACCTATGAAATCTGTATTCCTTGACACAAATATAGTGCTTGACCTTCTGGCACACAGAATGCCATTCTATACAGAAGCAGCAAAACTCTTTTCATTAGCTGATAAAGGAAAAATTAAACTTTCCATCTCTGCCCTCTGCCTTGCTGATGCTAATTATATTCTTTCAAAACAGAATTCTGTACTTGAAGTAAGGAAAATCTTAAGAAAGTTTAAAGTACTTGTGACGGTGCTTCCTCTTGATAATAAAATAACTGACCTTGCTCTAAATTCGGAATTTAAGGACTTTGAAGATGCAATTCAATATTTTACAGCAATAGAAAATAGCCAAGACTTAATAATTACTCGAAATCAACCTGACTTCAAGGAGAGCAAAATACCAGTTTTAACAGCTGGGGAATTCATAAAAACATTAAAAAAATAGTCAGCACCTAACACGCCGGTCAGTGTTAATAAGCTCGGCATGGTTTTTAGGGTTTCCTGTATATTTAAAAAAAAATCTGCATAACGATGTATCCGGATACGCGCAGCTACATACCAACAATTCATGTACCGGGACTATTTCCTGCCTCTGTCTTAACTCGTACCGCGATACTGCGCCAATGCCAATTTATAAGTTCCAATACCGGGACAATTAGTCGTCCGTTTATATAACTTGTACCGCGATGCGCCTAATGATCAACCAAATCTGTACCCTGACGACAAAAACCACGCCGTATTTGCCCTCTACTTTCTACCGGGAACCCGCCCCACCAAGCTCCTGCCTGCCCTGCTCCGCCTTTCAGGCTTCGCAGTGCGGAGGGGACAAATGGGCAAGTAACGCCTACTTGTTATACCCTGCCTGGCTGCGCCAGTCAGACAGGCGGCGGGCCGTTAGCGGAAAGGGGGAGTGTACATTCATATATATACCAGTACCTTACGAAAACGCGAACAAAAACATGACTGCCTATCTGCCATACACATATGTATCCATCCTGCTTTCCTAAAAAAGTAAAAACACAAATCCTTAAATGTGAAAACTATATATCTCAAACTAACCTGCCAGGTAACTAATATACTATTTCCGTTATTACTAATTCTTTTGATAACTTGCTGTGAGAGGAATGACAGAATTTTCCGGCCAGACCTTCCTGAAAAGTTATGTTGCATCGGAATAATTGATATTGACGATAGTACTCTTCGTCATATATCTTTTGAAAAATCATATCAATCGGAATATCAAAATGATGTTGATGATTCTTTAAGAAATTTTTCTTTCTCAATTTATTCCTCAGAGGGTGAAATATTTAAATATCAATGTGATTCTACCATAAAAAGACTTAAGGATTTTAAAATTCCGGATAGTATTGATTTCATCCCCGGACAGAAATATTATCTGAATGCAAAAGAAAATGACCTGGACGAGATTTCAGCAGAAATAATAGCCGCTCCTCCTCCCTCGGATCCTTTCCTTATATCCTATGAAGCCTATAATACTACTCTCTCAGAACCAGCTGGTTGTTTGAACATCTTGGACGTTCGCACTTTAAGAATCAAAATTTCATTTGAAAAGAGTGATGAACTTGATTATGCGATTCTACTTTCAGGTAGTGGAGGTACCTTCTCCAGTATTTGGCCAGGATGGCCCAATAACTCCCTTGATTTTATTGTAATTGATGGGAATACACCAGGCTTTTTAGCCCCATTGCAAGGTTTGGTAACATACCATAATATATGCTTTGCCTCGCATAGCTATAGGAATCCAACTTTTGCGTATTTTATTCAAGGAAACAAAATACTAAACCAAGAATGTCAGTTAACTCTGGCTATCCAATACAGAGACGGACTAAGCATATTTGATTCCTTCTTAAGTATAGGAATAAAATTAATTTCAATTCCACATGAGTTATTCTCATTTGAGAAAAGCATGTATACATACAGTAAAGTTGCAAATGATCCTTTTGCTGAACCTGTGTATATAAATGGAAATATTAAGGGTGGAAATGG
>CAYQBZ010000554.1:0-2177 GCA_964415855.1 uncultured Rikenellaceae bacterium | reverse complement strand
AGAGAAACCGGGTATGGCCCTTTATACCAGCAGCATGTATTTATCGATCAAATTGAAAAAGATGGAGAGATAAAGGATATGGAAGCTATCTGGATTTGTCGTGATGGCAGGGAGATTTATGTCAGAGAAAGTGCAAAAGCCATATATAATCCAAAAGGAGAAATTCTTTATTATGACGGTACTGTTCAGGATATTACTGAACAAAAGCTTGCTGATGAAGCTGTAAAAGAAACGCAACAGATTCTTGAAGGTATTCTTAATACAATACCTGTAAGAGTATTTTGGAAGGATAAGAATCTGGTTTACCTGGGATGTAACAAAATCTTCGCTCTGGATGCGGGGTTTGACGACCCAAAGGAAATCATCGGGAAAAATGATTACCAGCTGGTATGGAGTGCACAGGCAGAATTATACAGTGCCGATGATAATGAGGTTATTGTGAGCGGGGTCTCCAAATTTAATATTGAAGAGAACCAGACCACCCCTGAAGGTAATACTATCACCCTGCTTACAAGCAAGATCCCTTTACTGAATTCAAACGGAAAGATTAATGGTGTACTTGGAGTGTATGTTGACATAACTGAACGAAAACAGGCAGAAGAGAAATTGCTCCAAAGTTATATGTTTAATGATTCTTTACTCAAAACTATTCCATTTGGCATGGATATCGTTGATGAAGAAGGAACAATAATGTTTTTAAGTGACAATTTTAAAAGAGTTTTCGGGAATGAGGCGGTTGGAGCAAAATGCTGGGAAATTTACCGTGACGATAAAAAACAATGCGTTGATTGCCCTCTGCATCAAGGTATAAATGTTGGTGAATCTGAGGTATATGAATCACATGGAGTGATAGGTGGCAGAATATTTGAAATCAGTCATACAGGAATGATTTTTACCGGAAAGAAAGCCATGCTCGAGATATTCCATGATATTACTGATAAAAAAAAGAATGAAGAGGAATTGATAATAGCCAAAGAAAAAGCTGAAGAAAGCGACAGGCTCAAAACTGCATTTCTCCATAATATTTCACATGAAATCAGGACCCCGATGAATGCTATAGTGGGATTCTCTGCCCTCCTTGGAGAACCTGATGTTGATTCTCAGACACGTCAGTCGTACCTTGAAGTGATAATGCAAAGCAGTAATCATCTTCTTGCAATAATAAGCGATATAGTAGATATCTCGAATATTGAGGCAAATCTTGTGAAAATATCGTTAACTGAAATTAATATTAATTCATTTTTGCAGTCAATATATAATCAGTTTGTACATACAGCTAATGAAAAGAATCTTAATCTGGCATATGAGACCAATTTATCAGATACTGATGCTTTGATGCTTATTGATAATACTAAACTAAATCAGATTCTGACAAACCTGATTAGTAATGCTCTTAAGTTTACGGAGAAAGGGAATATAAAGATTACATGCGATAAAAAGGATAGTAATCTCGAGTTTTCAGTTTCAGATACCGGCATAGGAATTCCTCCGGAGTATCATGAAAGAATTTTTGATCGGTTTTACCAGGTGAATAATGATCTCACAAGGATTAATGAAGGGACAGGACTTGGGTTATCAATATCAAAAGCATATGTAGAACTTATGGGAGGCCATATCAGTCTTTCTTCAGAACCCGGAAATGGGACAATATTCCATTATTCAATTCCATATAAAAAACAGATTAAAGAAAGTATTCCATCAATTGAAAGATCATCAGATAAAGAGTTCATTTTCCGTGAGACAAGGACTGTCCTGGTTGCTGAAGATATTGACAGCAACTTCAAGCTGATACACTATTTTCTTGATGGTACAAATTTGAAATTACTTAGGGCCTCGAACGGAAAAGAAGCTTTAGAAATGGCATTATCAGAAAGGAATATTGATCTTATACTGATGGATATCAGGATGCCTGTTATGGATGGGTATACTGCAACAAAGCTAATCAGAGAAGCAAATATTTCGATTCCTATTATTGCCCAGACAGCATATGCAGAAGACAGGGAAAAAGCATTAAAAATCGGGTGTAACGGATTAATATCAAAGCCTTTCGATAAAAAGACTCTTTTGTCATTGGTTAAACAATTTCTTCATAATGGGAATTGATTCTAAATCTGTGTATCTACAATTACAAAAGCCTGGCAATTGCTTTTCCAATAGTGGAACTTTTTCTCTGGTAT
>CAYQBZ010000553.1:0-2200 GCA_964415855.1 uncultured Rikenellaceae bacterium | reverse complement strand
TGAACATCTCATGCCTGAATGTAGGAGCAGGGGTATCGAAAACAACCGCAATATGTGTCGGCTTCTGTTTCCTGAGAATCTCCTCGAGAGTGAGGAGAAAACCGAATACAGCCGAAGTATTAAGGCCTTTTGAGGTGATTCTGGGATTCTTAATGAATGCATAATATGATCTGAATATCAGAGCATAAGCGTCCAGAAGGAAAAGTTTTTTCGCGGATTTATCACTCATATTTTATATCTGACGTTATACAGATTATTCATTATCAGAAGCGAACCATTCCGAGAAGGAGTTAGCTGTCTCATAAAGCTTAAGGCTGTGCAGCCTGGTTTCTGCCGGAAGGTGTTTGGCTATCCTGACCCCAAAATCCGCCACAAGGTTTTCACATGTGGGCTGATAATCAAGAATAACTGAATTCCCGAACATTCTGGTAAACATCTCAGTCTTACCGTTGTCAAAGTCGCGGCTTACAGCAACAGCATGATCAAAGACGTTTATTATCTCCTTTTTTACAATATTCTTCAGGTCAGTAAAATCAATCACCATCCCGTTTTTAGGATTTTCCGGATCGCTGACAGGTACCCCGGCAACAGTAACAAACAGGCGATATGAGTGTCCATGAACATTCCTGCAGGGACCGTCATAATTCCAGAGGGCGTGTGCCATTTCAAACCTGAATTCTTTTGTTACCCTTATTACAGCAGCCATAATTCCATGTGATGATGATTTACAAAATTAACCATTCCGGCTGAGAAAGGTTCATTCTTTTTAACTTCCTTTTATCGCATAATGTCATTTTAGCTCCTGACAGGTAATACAAATCATTTAATCAGTACCTTTGTACTCCAGACATGGTTAACACTCCGGTATGATTGCAGAAAAAAATATACGGCTTACTTTTCCTTCCCTGTTCAATGAAACATTAAGGAAGTATGGGAAGCACAATGCCTATTCATTCGCCGGAGAAGAACCAAAAAGCTATGAAACTATAAACAAGGAAATACTGGCACTGATTGCCTTCCTTGAAAAAAATGGTATCTCACGGGGCGAGAAGGTGGCTATTCTAAGCACAAATATGCCGGTCTGGCCGGTTTCATTCTTT
This sequence comes from uncultured Rikenellaceae bacterium, assembly GCA_964415855.1. Taxonomy (GTDB): domain Bacteria; phylum Bacteroidota; class Bacteroidia; order Bacteroidales; family VadinHA17; genus LD21. The sequence goes on along the minus strand of CAYQBZ010000553.1, from coordinate 1,100 downwards.
GCAATTACCTTCATGGGAGCCGTTGCTGTTCCGGTGCTGCCGGATTTTTCAAATAAAGAGGTCTGCAATGTACTGGAGCATTCGGGAGCGAAAGCGCTGTTGGTTTCAAAGCCTCTTCTGTCACGGATTGAAGGCCTGAGATCTGAGAATCTCAGACTGACCGTCTTTATCGAGGACTTTTCTCCGGTACCTTCCACGGGTGTTCATTCTGAATATGATCCTTCCGCAATACCTGCCGGACAATATGACGTGGCTGAAGAGGATCTCGCATCAATTATATATACTTCAGGGACTACGGGCCGTTCGAAGGGTGTTATGCTGACACACAGGAACATCTCCTTCAACGCCGTGAAAGGCAGAAAAATACAGCATATTGATGAGAATGACCGTTTCCTTTCCGTATTACCATTATCGCATACTTACGAAAATACTCTGGGATTAATCTTGCCCATGCTGTGCGGAGCCTGTGTTTATTATCTCAGGAAGCCACCTACTCCTGCGGTGCTTATCCCTGCACTATCACAGGTCAGGCCAACGATGATGCTCACCGTTCCCCTTATTATTGAAAAGATATATTTCAATAAGATTTTACCGGAATTCAGGGATAAACTTTTGCTGAGGCTTCTTTATAAAATATTTCTATTCAGGAAGATCCTCAATAAGGCAGCCGGGAAAAAACTCCTGAAGACATTTGGTGGAGAGCTGAAATTCTATGGTATCGGGGGAGCCAAACTCAACAAAACAGTGGAAAAATTCCTTATTGAAGCAAAATTTCCCTATGCAATAGGATACGGACTTACAGAGACCGCACCTCTTCTGGCAGGTTCTAATCCTCAAAAATCAGTATTTGAATCTACTGGTCCCCCTATAAAAGATATTGAACTTATTATCCACAACCCTGATAAAATCACCGGAGAAGGGGAAATATGGGTAAAGGGTCCTAATGTTATGAAAGGTTATTACCAGGAGCCTGAATTAACTAGTGAAGTATTAACTGTCGATGGCTGGTTCAAAACCGGGGATCTGGGGAAATTCGACAGCAACAATAACCTGTTTATAAAGGGAAGACTAAAGAATATGATAATCGGTTCCAGTGGAGA
>CAYQBZ010000552.1:0-2203 GCA_964415855.1 uncultured Rikenellaceae bacterium | reverse complement strand
CATCAATTCTCCGATAGACATCAGTAGTACAATCCACATAAGATGAGTTGTTCTTATCCTTAAAAATATAAACAAACCACAATAGTAAGAGCAAAAAAGTGGACCTCGTGCGCCGATACTTGATTCAGCCGGAGAAATGTCGGACTTTTTGCCTGAAGATTATGAGGCTGTGCCGGAGTTTATGGATGCTGAGATGCAAAATAGAAAGGATAAGCATTTGCATTAGATTTGATACCTAAAACTGTATACTAGGACTATAAATCCTGAATGAATTCTTTGATAGAGAGAATACGCTCACTGTTTCTATTCTTAAATTAAGTGTTCAAAGTCTCTCTCTTTTATGTTTAAATCGACTGTGTGTAATGTTTTGTACACCTTCGTTTTTAACTCGTTCAGATTGTAAATATTTAGTTTTTCAGCAAGAAAAGAATAATCTGGTTGAGTTTGAGGAAGTAAAAACATTGTGCGCGGTTAATGTATTAAGCAATTCGCACAAAAAACTATGCAAGACATTTGACCTTTTCATTGACATGATAAGCTTCAAATTGACATTTATGGTTTCTTTTAGCTCATCTGAGCTATGTTTTATCTGTAATATACCCTAGCGAAATATAGATAATCTTCTTGCACCGTAATTATAAATTAGATCCTCTTAAACAATCTCCATTCTCTTACTGAAATACTCCTCCGTCTCCTTGTCTGTGAAATATACATAACACCCCTTCATGCCTCTTGTCAGAAGTGTGCGGTAAATGTTCTTTACATGTTTTTCGAAATTTTCAGGACTCCTTCTCAACATTGGGTCTTTTGTGGCTGAGATATCTGCACTGATCTTTCCTGTTGTTTTATCCACACACAGGTCATTGCCAATAATAACACCTACGTAATCGAATTCAAATCCCTGCGCTGTATAAATGCATCCTACCTGTTTTATCCCTTCCGGCCTGTAAGCCCACTCATACCACCTCACATACCCCTTAGGTATTCTTGCTACCTTATCGTGTGTCTCCCATGGCATGGCAAAATCGCCTATCCTCACATCCTTAACAAGGTCTCCATTTACATCAGTTTTAGTACTCCATGGCCAGCAGAATCCTGCTGTCATTCGTGCCGAGTTTGGCTTCTCACTTTCCTTTTCTTTCAGTTTATCCATTATCTCCTGTGGTGATGAGAATATTCTGAAATCAAACAGGTCATCCTTCCTGAAAAGCCTTTCTTCTTCCGAATAACCGAGCACCGATTCAATCCATAAGAGGTAGTCATTCGATCCCATACACCTGTACTGGGTTTCGAGTGTTACTTCATGTACTCCGGCTCCGTATCTCAAGGATGCCTCTCTTATAAGGTCAGAACTTCCAACCTCCGATGACCTGACATTCTGTTTGTCATCAATGAAGAAGACTGCTGTCTTTGCACACCTCACAAGCTGATCCATCTGGGGCATGTCACTCCTGTCGTCAGGTCTGGTATACTGATGGTTACTGCTCTTCTCTACTCTATGTGCTTCATCAATAAGAAGTATGTCAAACTCGTTTTCCTCTGTTTTGTTTGGTACAAAACGGTACAGGTTCGAGAAGATGATCCTGGCATCAGGTCCAATCATTTTTTTCAATCCTTCAATAAAGGGTTTCGATTTACAGCCATAAAGAACATTCTTCTTTCTCACTGCTGCGTCAGCAAGAATATTAAGAGCGATAACCGACTTGCCTGTCCCCGGTCCTCCATGCACAATAATAACAGATTTCTCTTTCTTTTTTTCCGCCATCCTGTACCTGGCCCATATCAGGTTCTTTGCAACCAGTTGTTCATTTAGCAGCGAGAAAACAACATCATTTTTTATTATCATATGGACATTCTCAAGCAGCTTTTTCGACGGGTGCAGACGACTCTGCATGAACCGGTTGAAAATCTCAAGTCCATTGCCATTCTCAAGCAGCACTCTGACTTTTTCCCCCAGCAGTTTTGTATCTTCTTTTGAAAAGAGTGGGAACTCTGCTATCAGATTCTTATAAACCGGATCATGCAGACCTTTCCCGTCCGTTCTTGAGTAATTATGACAGTATGCACAGCTGTATAATGTCAGTGTCGGCTCCTTCTCAAACTCCTCCACGAAACCCAGCACGTAATTATGGTATCCCTTGACCTGTTGTGAAGGATGTGGAACAACCCTTTCCCTCCCACCGGTATATGTCTCAACAAAATT
>CAYQBZ010000551.1:0-2213 GCA_964415855.1 uncultured Rikenellaceae bacterium | reverse complement strand
GGAATGATATCAGGTTTCACATCGAACTATATAAGGGCTGAATATCCTTGGCAAAAAAAGCTTGCCGGACAGATCCTGAAGGTGAGACTCCGGGATATCGCACGATCAGGAATAGTTAAAGTTGAAATAACTGAATAAAGCTATGAATATTTATGAGAGTATATGTAAGGATATTGAAAAGGCAACAAAAGAGACTGCTGCTTTTATTATCAGTGAAACAAAAGGATTTGATATCAACCTGACAGAAAAGAAGGGAACAAATGATTTTGTAAGTTACGTGGATAAAGGATCAGAGAAGATGCTGGTTAATAAGCTAGAGCATCTTCTCCCTGGAGCGGGTATTATAGCCGAGGAAGGAACTTCTGATAAGAAAGGGGACAAATTCTACTGGATAATTGACCCGCTGGATGGAACCACTAACTTCCTGCATGGCTTGCACCCTTATGCTATCAGCGTTGCCCTTATGGAACATAATGAAGTAGTTGCTGGTGTTGTATATGAAGTAAGCGGAGGGGAAATTTTCACTGCATGGAAAGACGGCGGTGCCTGGCTCAATGGAACAGCAATAGAGGTTTCCAGAACGAAGACACTTGCTGAAAGTCTTATTGCCACTGGTTTCCCATATAACGACTTTGGTAAACTGATCCCATATATGAATTTACTATCCAGCCTTGTCAGGAACACCCACGGCATAAGGCGGCTGGGGTCTGCTGCCATTGATCTGGCATATGTTGCCTGCGGGAGGTTTGAAGGATTTTACGAATATGGATTACACATATGGGACATAGCTGCAGGTATGCTTCTGGTAAAGGAAGCCGGAGGAAGGACAGGCGACTTCTCCGGAAATGAGATAAATCTTACAGGTGAAGAAATTATAGCCGCAAATAATCTTGTTTTCCCGGAATTGTTGGAAATAGTAAGTAAATTTATGAATATTTAGATCCCCTGCTTTATGGCAGCTCTTACCTATTATTTGTTTTTTGGTTTTAACTGGATTATAACTCTTCTTCCCCTCCGGATTCTATATTTTATCTCAGATATCCTGTATCTCCTGCTCTACTACTTTCCTACATACAGGAAAAAAATCGTAGAAACAAACCTGAAAAACTCATTCCCGGAGAAGAGCCGAAAGGAACTTGAAACAATAGAGAAGAAGTTTTACAGGCACCTGGCAGACCTGTTCATCGAGACTTTTAAACTGACACATATGTCTAAAACCCAGTTAATGAGGCGTTGTACCGTAAGCAACATTGAAATCCTTGATAAGCTGCTTGAGCAGAAGCGCGATGTGGCTGCAGTTCTTGGGCACTACAACAACTGGGAATGGCTGACCATCCTGCCGGTGTATTCTGACTATAAATTAGTATCAATTTACAAACCATTGCAAAACAAGTATTTTGATGGATTCATCAACAGCCTGAGAACAAAATTTGGAATGGTACTTACTCCCATGTCCATTATTATCAGGGAGATAATAAATGACAGGAGGAATAATATCAACACTTTGTCAGCATTCCTTTCCGATCAGATCCCGGTAAAATCAGAAATAAGGTTCTGGACAAATTTTCTCAACCAAGATACGCCTGTATACCTGGGGACCGAAAAGATTGCTGCCAAATATGATATGGCTGTTGTCTTTTTCAACCTGCAAAAGATCAGAAGAGGCTATTATAACCTGGATATTGAGCTTCTGTTTGAACATGCAGCAGGACTTCCCCAGCATATAATTACTGAAAAACACGTTAAAAGGCTGGAAGAGATCATAACGGAGAAGCCTGAGTACTGGATATGGAGCCACAGACGCTGGAAACACAAGAGACCGGTCACTAATGGATAAAACTACTGTTGTCATATTGAACTGGAATGGTATTGAATACCTGAAAATGTTCCTGGAAACTGTTGTCAGATATTCGCACGGCTACAATACAGAGATCTGTCTGGCAGATAACGGATCGACAGATGGATCTGTTGAATGGGTTGCCGGAAATTTCAGCGAGGTCATAATCCTTAAACTCGAAAAGAACTACGGATTTGCTGGAGGGTATAACCTGGCTGTCAGCCAGCTTGATTCTAAATATTATGTTTTGCTGAACTCGGATATTGAAGTTTCTACGGGCTGGCTTGATCCGATGATTAGTTTTATGAATGCCAATGAAGATGTGGCATCATGTCAGCCGAAAATCCTCTCATACCAGCGGAAGGATCATTTTGAA
>CAYQBZ010000550.1:0-2221 GCA_964415855.1 uncultured Rikenellaceae bacterium | reverse complement strand
TATCAGGATCAAATTTTAAACCATTATCCAAAAGGGCCTGCTCATACCCCCTGAAACGTTCGGAATAAACGTTCCTTAAAAGATTTCCACCCAGATGCACAATACGTTTGCATCCCTGACTGATAAGATGATCAGTTACCTCATATCCGGCCTTATAATTATCAATAACAGCGTTAATACATCCATTAACCGCAGACACTCGGTCAAAAAATACCACCGGGATATCTTTCCTGAACATAAGGTCAAAATGCTTCATATCGCTTGTATCATAGGCAAGCGAGATCAGCAAACCGTCCACCCTGCTGTTGAACAAAGTGGAGATACACGATCCTTCATGTTGCACTGCTTCCTGCGACTGACATATGATAAGGCCATACCCGTAACGGTTGGTAATCGTTTCTATCCCTGAGATGGCCTCGGCCATGAAATAGCTGTTAAGCTTGGGGACAACCACACCGATGGTCTCAGTTTGCTTTTTCCTGAGACTGCTGGCAAACTTATTATGCCTGTATCCCATTTGATGTGCAACAGCTTTTATCTTTTCACGTGTTGCCCTGCGGATATTAGGATGGTCCTTGAGCCCCCTGCTTACTGTGGAAGGCGAAATACCCAGGGCCTTTGCAACATCATAAATGGTAACTTCCTTGCTGCTCTTCATCATGTGTAAACTTGACAACAAAAGTATAACAAAAAGAAACACTACGAAACCGATATTATATTTTTCTGCAACCGATTGCAATTTTTCCCTTCAATAGGTTGTGCAATCGGTAAAAATGAGTAATTTTAACTTGTTTAAGTGATCAAAGATCTTTTAACCCGGGTTGTAAATTACTGATAAATTGTGTATTAAGACACGACTGTGACACTCTTTGAAAGATCCTTTTTATTAACAGATTAAAGAGCTAATTTCAATCTTTTAAAAAACTCCTCAGAAATGAAAAAGCACTACATTTTTTTTCAGAAATTTACTCTGGTGGCTGCTGCCTGCCTGCTGGCAATTACCTGCTATTCACAGAAAATCGCCACCCTTGAAGTGGAACTAACTAAGCCTGCATTCGGGCTGGACATCCCGGTCAGTATCAATCTGGATGATGTAACATATGTTACTGACTCTCTGTTAAATCTCCTTGAGGTGAAAGGAGGCAAATCCAGTGCTGTCCCATTCCAGATAGAAGACGGGAATCCAAGAACGCTGCACTGGATCATTAAAACCGGTTCCGCTGCTCCCGGTAAATACCAGTTTGAGCTTGTGAAAGGAGAGGCAGGAAGGTCCCCGCTTGTCCTTGCCACTGTTGATGGCGGCGGATTAATAATCCACAAAGGAGATCAGAACCTGCTGGAATACTACTTTAAAACCATGTATCCACCCGAAGGAGTTGATTCTGTGTATAAGCGCAGTGGTTTCATACATCCCCTTTGGGCACCCCACGGACAGGTCCTTACACGAATACAGCCGCCGGATCACCGTCATCATTACGGCATATGGAATCCATGGACGCATGTTGAGTATGAAGGAGATATAATAGATTTCTGGAACATCAACACAAGACAGGGGACAGTCAGGTTCGCCAATTTTGTTTCTGTGCAGGATGGCCCGGTATTTTCGGAATTCGAGGCTTTGCATGAACACGTGGTATTTAAGAAAACCGGGACAGAGAAGGTGGCTATGAATGAACTTCACGACGTCAGGGTATATCGCCCGCAGGATGACCAGCCATTCTATGTTGTAGACTTCAATTTTACTATGAATACTGCGGATGAGAGTCCGGTCAAACTCCTTGAATACCGCTACGCCGGTTTCGGCTGGCGCACCACTGAAAAATGGGATAACAAGAACAGTATGGTACTGACTTCAGAAGGCAAAACAAGAAAGGATGCAGACGGTTCCAAAGCCCGCTGGTGTATTGTACAGGGAGAAATTGACAATGATTATGCCGGAGTTGTTATGATGTCATTTCCTACAAATTACAACTACCCCGAACCGTTGCGTATCTGGCCCGAAAACCAGAACGGACGTGGTGACTTGTTTGCAAACTTCTGCCCCACGAAGGACATGGACTGGTTGCTGAAACCCCGCCAGGATTATCACCTGAAATACAGAATGCTGGTTTATAATGGCAAGATAGACAAGGACAAAGCAGAAAGTGCATGGCAGTATTTTGCCTATCCTCCCAAGGTAACCATCAAGCTCGATACGAGCCCAAGAGGCAAACTCATCAAT
>CAYQBZ010000549.1:0-2221 GCA_964415855.1 uncultured Rikenellaceae bacterium | reverse complement strand
TGGAATGCACGCAGATTCGATTTTATTCAATCACTTGAAAATGGTATCTATAATGAAGCTCTCAAAGAAAATATTTTTAAAGTATATTAATAATTATGACTAATAATCTTAAGTTATACCTGATACTGATAATTCTCTTTCTGCCCCGGCTGTTTACTGCCGGTGCACAGACACTGGTCGAATCCATAGCAGCCATTGTAGGGGATGAGGTGATCTATCTGTCAGACCTGGAGAATACCGTATCGGACCTGAAAAGAAGCGGCAATAAAACTCCTGTCGATCAGCTCAGATGCAATGTGTTTGAAGAGATGCTAATCTCAAAACTCTTTCTTGACCAGGCCCGTATAGATAGCATAACGGTAACAGATGATGCAGTTGAAGGAGAGCTTAATATGCGAATGAATGATGCCATAAGAAGGGCGGGAAGCGAAGAGGCACTGGTTGAATTCTTTGGCAAGAGCATGTTAGAGATAAGAAGGGATATAAGACAGCAAATGCTGGAACAGGAGATAGTGCGGGAGGTTCAGTCCAATATAGCAAGCGACGTCTCCATTACTCCAGCTGCCCTGAAGAGATTCTACTCCTCCATACCCAGGGACAGCCTGCCGGTTATTCCCGCGAAATATGAGATAAGCATTATCCAGGTCGATCCTCCTTCCAATGAGGATAATAAAGCAGAAGCACGCCAGAGACTCCTCGACATAAGAAGTGAGATCCTCGCCGGAAAGAGCTTTAACGTCCTGGCAGTTATGTATTCTGAGGATACAGAATCGGCCAAGAACGGAGGTGAAATAGGTTACCTTACAAGAGGAGAGCTTGAAAAACCATATGCAGATGCAGCCTTCAGTCTCACAAAAAATACTGTTTCAAGAATAGTGGAAACCAAATATGGCTTCCATATTATCCAGCTTATTGACAGGAAAGGTGAAATGGTCAACACACGTCATATCCTCATCAGGCCGAAAGTTAAGCCGGAACAGGAATTACAGGCAATAGCAAAGCTTGACAGCCTGGCACGACTGATACGAAAAGACAGCCTGAAGTTCGCAGATGCTGCCATACGATTTTCAACCCACAAGGACAGCAGGATAAACGGAGGTAAATATGTCAGTTCAAATCCGTCAGACAGGGTGACATGGTTTACGCTGGACGAGTTGAATCCGGAGATGTATGTGAAAATCAGGGATATGAAGGTCGGGGAGATATCTGATCCGTTCAGAACAACTGATGAGAACAATAATGTGGTCTTCAGGATAGTACGACTCGATAATGAGGTGCCAGCACATACTGCAAACCTTAAGGATGATTACCAGATCATCTACAACGCTGCACTTATGAACGAACGTGAAAAGGTATACAGCAAATGGATCAGACAGAAGATCGAAACAACCTATCTTAAGATAAGCGTTGAACTTAATTCATGCGACTTTCTGAAAAACGGATGGATGAAATAACCAATCTCAAAGGCCTGTTCAAATCTGCTGCTGCCAGATATATTCTGCCTGCGGTATTGCTGCTGTTTCTTTCACCTCTGTCACATTCACAGCAGGCAACTGAGGCAAATCCCGGAAGAAAGAAAATAATACTAAAATATGCCGATGAGGATATCATCGTTGAAGATGCTCTTACCAGAATGGATCTGCATCGTATTCTCGGGAACGATACTCTCATTCACAATAATATAGTAATGACGTGCGACAGTGCTCACTTTGTACCGGGTAAAAACCAGGTTACCGCATTCAGCAGGATACATATCGCTCAGGGCGATTCTCTCGATCTGTATGGCGATTATCTGTTTTACGACGGGAAGACAGAAAAGGCAATTGTCACAGGGAATGTTGAACTTATCGACAAAGAGACTCACCTTTATACCGATGCCGTCAATTATGATGTAAAAAACAGAATTGCACGTTACGATCACAATGGCAGAATAACCAACGCCGACAATGTACTGACAAGCATCATCGGGATCTATTATGTGCCTGATAATCTGTTTCATTTCAAGGACAGTGTAATAATTGTGAATCCGGATTATGTGATGACAGCTGACACGATGGATTACAATACTGAAACAGAAACAGCGTTTTTTACAGGACCTTCAGAATTGAACGGCGACAGCCTATACCTTTACTGCGAGAAAGGGTGGTATGATACAAAGAACAATGTGACAAGTATCTGGGAAAATGCTGTTATTGATAACAGGAAACAGATCATTCACGGT